>JAZQMJ010000390.1:0-1530 GCA_045543435.1 Mailhella sp. | reverse complement strand
CACCAACCGTTTCTTCAGTCAGGTGCCTGATGTTCTTCGTCGGAATCTACTGGGAGAAACAATGGAGCTTCGCGTAAAAAGTGCGCTGGAAAGGCCGGAAAAATCCGCCCTGCGCGACTCACTGGAAGGCCGTATCCCGGCTTTGCAATGCTGGCTCACCGGTGTTTCCGAAGGACAGCTCCGAAAAATGGACACATTTTCCTCACTGGCTCGCAACGTAGCGCGACTTTGCGGCAGACTCGATGAAAACGGAGACCTGCTGGCCGAGACCGAGGAAAGCCTTGCTGCGCAGATAGCCCGCATAGCCAAGCTGGGCGATACTCCATCCCCCGATGACTTTGGCACCCGTGCCGTGCGCCCCGGCGACATTGCCGTGCTCTGCCGCAAGAACGACGACTGCGTAGGCGTGGCCAACGCACTCGAAGCGCTCGGTATTTCCGCCTCCGCAGAACGCAAGGGGCTGCTGGAACAGGACGACGTGAGCCTATGTCTCAATGCTTTTCGCCTCGTGCTCAACCCGGACGACAGGCTTGCCGCCGCCGAACTGCATCTGGCTCACAACGGAGGCAGGGGATGGCTTGAAGCGGCCCGCCATGAGAACAGCGCCGAAAGCCTGCGCCTAGGCATCCCTTTCTTTGCTTCGCTGGAGGAGCTGTCCCCTCGTCTTCCCTTGCTTACCCCTTCCGAACTGTTCGACGAAGTTCTGAGCGTGACCGACGGCTTCCGCCTTGCCGCCTCGCGTCCCCGCTCCAAAGAAGGCTTTGCCTGCCTCGAAAACCTGCGAACTCTCGTGCGAGAATACGAACGCGCCATGCACAGCCGCCGCTCTTCTGCCACGGCTCAAGGCTGGCTGGACTGGCTGGAAGAAAAAGAACCTCCCCTCTCTTCTGGCGGCGAAGACGCTGTTCAGGTGTGGACCTACCATAAATCCAAGGGGTTGGAACGAAAGGTCGTCATTCTGTACGGCCTTTCCGACTCCATGAAGAAAGCCGATATCTTCAAGCCCCGCGCCTTCAGCAAAAGCCCAGAAGCCGATCCCTCCCGCGATCCGCTGGACGACCGTACGCTGGAATGGATGCCCAATGTCTCCGGCAAACCCGCTGAAGCGGACGCCGTGTGTTCTTTCTTCAAAGAAAAGCAGGAACGCGCCTCCTCCCTACAGTACGAAGAAGACCTGCGCCTGCTCTACGTGGGCATGACGCGCGCGGAGAACATCCTCGTGCTCTGCCTGAACAAGCGCAAAAAAGAATCGGACAGCCCCCTGTGGCTCGATACCTTCTGCTCCTCGGAACGCCTTCCCTCGCTCCCCCTTAAAGCGAAAAAGAAGAAAGACGGCGCGGAAGAAGTTCCTCCTTCCTTGGACGGTAAACCGTTTACCTTCTGCGGCTCTTCCTTCCTGATACGGGAACATACCGACCTTGAGTCTGTCTCCGCACCTCTCGGTGCAAGAACTGTCCGATGCTTCCCCGTCAAACGTGCCTGTCCGGCTCCAACGGCCTCAGCAGTCCCGTTTCCTCACATCGTCCACGC
>JAZQMJ010000389.1:0-2380 GCA_045543435.1 Mailhella sp. | reverse complement strand
CACGGAGCGGGCTGTCTTCCTCGAAGCCCAGCTTGCGGGCAAGGGCGTCCGCCGTGGTGAAGCCTATGCCGTGTATGTCCATGGCGAGGCGGTAGGGGTTCTCGCGCACCACTTCCAGAGCCTGCGCCCCGTAATGCTTGAAGATGCGCACCGAGAGCCCGGCCGTGACGCCGCAGGGCTGGAGGAATATCATGAGCTCGCGTATGCCCTGATGCTCGGCCCACGAGGCCTTCATCGCTTCGAGCCTCTTCTTGCCGAAGCGGGGTATCTCGAGCATGCGGTCGGGGTCGCTGTCCATGATGTCGAGCGTGGCCGCGCCGAAATGCTCCACTATGCGCTCCGCCCACTTCGGGCCTATGCCCTTGATGCAGCCGGAAGCGAGGAAGAGGCGTATGCCTTCTTCCGTTGCCGGGCGTTCCTCCGCCCACGATTCCATCTGTATCTGGCGGCCGAACTTGGGGTGGCTTATCCAGCGGCCGCGCAGGCGCAGGCGAACGCCGGGCTGGGGCGAACCCATGCTGCCCACCACGGCCACCGGG
This sequence comes from Mailhella sp., assembly GCA_045543435.1. Lineage (GTDB taxonomy): Bacteria > Desulfobacterota > Desulfovibrionia > Desulfovibrionales > Desulfovibrionaceae > Mailhella. The sequence goes on along the minus strand of JAZQMJ010000389.1, from coordinate 1,841 downwards.
TCTTCGCGCTGGTCGAGGCGCAGGCGGAACACGGTCCAGCCGTTCTCCTCGTTGTGGTAGACCACGCGCTCCAGCGTGCCGGAGAATTCCTCCAGCCCGTCCTGGGCGTCGTCAGTGAGCATATGCATTTGTTCCATAGGTACCGCCGCGGCGCAAAGCCTCTGGGAAAATCGGGCGCGAAGCCCGGAAAAACAGGGGAAAGCAAGGCTCTGCGGCGGCTCTCCCCTTTACAACATCGGGTTTATCCTACTATAAATGAGGAATATCTTCAAGGCAGGGCGCGCCCAGCGAAATGCCTTCTCCCGCAAACCCCTTCCCAGACGGAAGCCCTTTCTTATGTCCAACAAGATCATCATCGGCATAGCCGGCCTCGGCACCGTGGGCAGCGGCCTCGTGGAAATGCTCCAGAAGAACCGCGAAGACATCTACCGCCGCTCCGGCCGCGAATTCGTCATCAAGGCTGTGGCCGTCCACAACCTGAACAAGAAGCGCGACCTTCCCGAAGGCGTGACCCTCACCGGCAACCCCCTCGACCTCGCCAACGACCCTGAGATCCAGGTCGTGGTCGAACTCATGGGCGGCACCGGAGCGGCCCGCGAACTCATCCTCGCCGCCATGAACAACGGCAAGAGCGTGGTCACCGCCAACAAGGCCCTGCTTGCCGAATACGGCAAGGAGATCTTCGCCCTCGCCCGCGAGAAGAACGTCTCCCTCGGCTACGAGGCCAGCTCCGCAGGCGCCATCCCCGTCATCGAGACCCTGCGCGACTCCATGGCCGGCAACCACATCACTTCCGTGATGGGCATCCTGAACGGCACGTCCAACTACATCCTCTCCGAGATGAACAGCAAGGGCTCCTCCTTCGCCTCCGCCCTTGCCGACGCCCAGTCCCTCGGCCTTGCCGAAGCCGACCCCACGCTGGACATCGACGGCGGCGACGCCGCCCATAAGCTCGTCCTGCTCATCCGCCTCGCCTGGGGCGTGCATTTCGACTACGACAAGCTCGTCATCCGCGGCATCCGCGACATCAGCCGCCTCGACGTGCAGTTCGCCCGCGACTTCGGCTACCGCGTGAAGCTCATCGGCCAGGCCCGCGAAGAGAACGGCGTCATCGAAGCCGGCGTCTTCCCCGCCCTCGTGCATAAGAGCATGCTGCTCGCCCGCGTGAACGGCGCGTACAACGCCGTGCGCATCGAAGGCAACGCCGTGGGCTCCCTGTTCCTGCCCGGCCTCGGCGCAGGCAGCCGCCCCACGGCCAGCGCCGTGCTCGGCGACCTCATGGCTGTGGCCCGCCGCGACGAGATCAACACCTGTGAAGCCAACACCGGCTATATAGAAGACCTTGGCGACGCCGCCATCCTGCCCGCCGACGAGGCCGTGTTCCGCTGGTACGTCCGCACCACCGTGCGCGACACCCCCGGCGTGCTCCGCGACATCGCCGCCGCCTTCGCCGCCGAGGGCATCAGCTTCGCCCAGATCATCCAGAAGGCCGCCGACGAGGACGACCGCGTCTCCCTCGTGCTCATGACGCACGAAGCCCCTGGCCGCGCCATCAAGGCCGCCGGCAAGAAGCTCCTCGAAGACGGCACCCTGCTCGTGCCCCACGTTGCCTACCGCATCCTCGGCGGCATCGGCAACGAGACCGAAGGTTCCTGATCCGCAACCTCATCCTGAAAAGAAGGAAAAAGCTATGGTCACTTTCGATCACGTCCACATCTTCTGCACTGACCTCAACGCCATGGTCGACTTCTGGACCAAGGGCCTCGGCGCTGAATTCGTGAAGTACCGCCAGTTCGGCGGCGCCGATGGCGCTGTGGTCAGCCTTGCCGGCACTCCCATCT
>JAZQMJ010000388.1:0-5471 GCA_045543435.1 Mailhella sp. | reverse complement strand
CTGCGGGCGTTTCACCTTGCTGGGGTCGAGCGCAGTGCCGACCAACACCGCCGCGTGGACTTTGGGCAGGCTGGCGAGCCCTGCGGATTCCAGCACCGGGCGCACAGCGGGAATCTTATCCACGGAGACTGTGCCGCGCAGAAGGTGGTAAAGGGCCAGCATACTGTGGGTCTTGCCGCCGCCGAACGCCGTTTTGAGCTGGATGACGGGCTCGCCGTCCTTGCCGGACACGCGCCGCAGAGCCTGTACCAGAAGCCCGGCCATGCCTTCAGTGACATAGGTTCGAGCGAAGAATTCCACCGGGTCGCGGTATTCGTAGGAGCCTTCGCCGCGAGCCACCTGCGAGAGGTCGGCGGCGAATTCGGCGTTACGGTAGCGGCCCTGCGCCACGTCCGGGTGCGGTTCGATGACATCGCGCCAGCTTGGCAGGTTGGCCGGAGATTCCGCGAGTATGCCGGAAGCCTTGGGCGCGGCGGGTGCGGGCTGAGCGGCCTGAGCGGTGACAGCCGTGGAACCGGCGGCCGAACCGTAGCGGGACTCACGCAGGAGGGCGCGAATCTCTTCGGTGGCTTCGGCGTCAATCTGTTCGCAAAGGCGGGACATGGTATCGAGCGCGCGCCAGGTGTCGCTGTCGTTGAAGTCGTCTATGCCGTGATGCGCCCATCTGTTGCGTACGCCCACAAGCTCCTTGGCCCAGGTGCGGTGGTCGATGGACAGGCGCTTGCGGAACACCTCGTTCCAGTACTGGTCAAAGAGGATAAGACAGCGCTGGATGTCCAGCGAGGCCATAAGGTCGCGGTCGGAACCGCTGGTGGGCAGATCGCGTTTCTGGTCGTCCCAGAGTTTTCCCAAGACGGCAATATTCCACCAGTCCTGCCCGTATTCCACGCGGAGCGTAGCGCAGATGTAGGAAGAAAAGGCATTGAGCAGGGAGTTGAAGCCCTTAGTCACGAGTCCGTGGTTCTTTTTCATAGCATACTCTCAGGGGCGTTAGATAAGGGAACCCTGCTGGGCGGAGCGGCGCACGGCGCGCAGTTCGGAAACCTTCTGCTGTATCTCGGGCCACGAGACCACAAGCGAGTTGTAGGCGTAGGCTTCGGCGTTCCATCCCTTGCGTTCGGCAAGGGAGAAGAGGCGGTAGGCGAGGTCGCGGGCGCGTTCGGCGTCGGAGGGGTAGTCCATGCAGAGCATGGCGCAGGCCTCCACGCCGCCTTTTTCAAGGAACTGGCAGAGATACTGGGTGAGCATCCAGAGGCATCGGCCCGTGGACGTGCGCGCCTCGGCTTTGAATTCCGGCAGTTCGGAGCGATCAAAGAGGTGGACGACGCCCTTTTCGGAATAGACCAGCCCCATTTCGGCCAGACGTTCCACAGACGTGTTCTTGGCGCGGGCCAGCACGTCGGCCTCGCCGAACTTCATGTTGTTGAAGGCGAACTGGGTATAGAGGTCAACGCAGAAACGGCTTTCGGCATCAAGCACGCCGTCCTGTTCCGAGAAGTACAGGTCGAGCTCGGCGTTGATGGTTTGCAGGGCACTGCGCACGTTCATGGGCGAGCCGTCGGCTTCCAGCACGCGGCTGTAGCGGGAATACACGCCCATGCCCGGGCCGATGGCGGCCTGCGCCATATCCACGGGAGCGATGTTGCTGGACTGGAGCTTTTTCAGCGCCGTGCGGAGCTCGCGCTTCAGTTCGGCAATGAAGGAACGCCGCGTGCAGGAGGGGGCATCTTCCGGCCTCTTGCGGCATACCAGAACGATGGAGGATGCGAGGGCGTTGGTGTTGCTGGCAATAGTGCGAACTTCTCTTTCTGTTCTCATTGGCCAAGTGCCAGTAATAGCAAAACCTGCCTGAATGATTGCAGAAAGCATAGTTTCCCAACCAGTAGAAGCCGTTTGTTTGTCTTCCGATTCTCCGTCCGATTCACTCTGCTTGTATGCATAATAAATGGTGACGGGTACATCCTCCCGGGCATAGCCATAAAGCTGACAACACGTTTTGAACATCCCGTCTTCAAAGAAATTGCGAGCCTTTTCCTTGCTACCTCCAAATCTGTACGGAGTCGCCACCAGCTCTTCTGTTTTAGGAACAAGCATGGTTCGGAAAAGCTGAGGATAGGTAGATTTCAACGAGCGACGTAGCCAGACATAAAAGAAGTCCGAAAGGTCAGCATAGCCTATATTGTCGTAGTAAGGTGGGTCGGAAGAAACGACGATATTACGAAGCTGGCAGTCTGTCTGGGCGTCATGCTGAAATACAAAGTTTTTTCCTGCGGCGGGCAACTGCTGAATACATTTAACGATCCAAGCAAGCATATTACTAAAGCAACCAGTTGAATCAGAAAAAGGATTAGCCTCTGCAAAATCCCAGACCATTGGAATAGCCTGCCTAGCAAACGTATTTCTAATTGCACCAATGGTATTTATCCACGAGGCAATAGAGGACGAAACATCTGCTTCCCTATCCACCGCAAACGCCAGATACACGCCTACAGCCTGACCATAGGCCAAGGCCCCCGAGCCACCTTCGGCAAGAGGTGTTTCATCGCTGGACATGCCAGCGGCCAACGCATCACGCATGGCCTTCTGCTGGGCTTCGGCTACAAGGTCACTGAACGTGGTGAGGGCTGTGAGCTGGCGATTGGTGAAGAGTTTTTCATACTCTTCCATACCAAAAGCTGGAGGGCTGAACCAACGTGGGTTATCAGGAAGACTTCCATCAATCGCATAAGGTTTTGCGACGGTTGCCGCACACGACTGCTGATTATCAGGGGCAAGATATATTCGTCCTCCTCGTCCTTCGGCAACGACAGCCATGAGAGTATGCCCCATTAAATGATTTTTGCCTTGTTCCTTTACATAAGTATCGAGTGTTATCGTACCGCAAACTGGACATTTAAAAGAGGCACCTCGTCCTTGCTTGAGAGAGCTTTTCCCCGTAGGGCAAGGGGTATTATGGACTTTGAAAGATATTTCAGAGCCATCAATAGTCGGTTCAATCCACGCTTCTTTCCCCTTCTTTTTAGACAGCACAAAAGAGCTGGCCAGCGGCATCTCGCACCCGCAGGCAGGGTTCGGGCATTTCACGGTTCTGGCCCATATCCATGCGATAACGGTGGCCTCGCCGCCGCCCTGTTCGGCGGGAATCTGCACCTTGGGATAGAGGTGACCTATGCGCTTGAAGGCTTCCTGCTTCATCCATTCGCCGTAGTAGCGCACGTCTTCGGCAAGGCCGGTGGCGCCGCGCCACGAGCGGTCCTGCCCCAGCTTCTTGCGGGCTTCGGGGTTCACGGGGGCCTGCCCGGCAAAGCGTGGGGGAATCTCTATCATGGCCTTGTTTATCATCACGGCCACGGGGTTCAGGTCGTGTGCGTGGGCTTCAAGCCCCAGCCTCTGGGCTTCCAGCGGGATAGCGCCGCCACCGGCGAAGGGGTCGAGGAAGACCAGCGGCTCTTCGCCCATGTACTTCTTTATTTCGGCGCGGGCCTCGTTCAGCAGGTCTTCATCGTTGGAATTTTCCCACTTCACAAGGCGGGCCAGCAGGCCGTGCAGACGCTGGCGTTCCCGCTCCTGCTCCTGTTCCGTGGGGAAAAGCTCAGGGTGAGAGGACGGGTCGTCCACCAGGGAAGACCAGATGACAGCACGGGCGGCGGCCAGCGGGCGGCGCGCCCACCACAGATGCAGGGTGGAAGGATGGCCATGCCGGATGGACTTCTCGCGGGCAGACTCCGCGTTGATGGCTTCCAGAGGAAGTGCGACCTCGATGAGTTTCTTTATCTGGCTCATGGCTTACCCTTCGTAGATGATTTCCGCGTTGCTCAACAGCGCGGAAAGGTTGAAAATACTGCCTTCCGAGCTGAAGTCCGGCGAATTCACAAAGGGCCGCTTCAGGTAGGTCGTGCGGGTGCGCGGGCCGTCCACTTCCACAAGGGCAAGGATGAACTGCTCCGGCTGGTTCAGTGCGGTAAGGATCTCGTTGCGTGAAACGATGACGTTGGTCGCCCCGGCGGCGCGGCCCTTCACCTCGATGAAACGGAGGCTGGGAACGCCCCTGGCGAGGGCGTCCGGCACGGTGCTTTCGATGTCGTAGCCGCACTTTTCCGCGCTCACGTCGCGGGGCAGGAAGCCCTGCGCGCGTTCGGCTTCCATCACGGCCTGCATGGCCGCCATTTCGATGGCCTTGCGGGCGCGGGCGTCGGCGCAGGATTCCGGTGTGGCGCGGCCCGTGAGCTTCGCCATCAGTCCGCCGGGAATGATGAGCGCCCCGCCGATGATGACCGGCGGCAGGGCCGAGATGGTGCGCTCGGCAGCAAGCTCGTCCATGCGGCGTTTGAGGCGGGCGGCCAGCTCTTCGGCGCGGCGTTCCGCCATCTGGGAATTGAGCTGGGAGTTGCGCTTGCCCGCGTTCTCCTTGAGCTTGAGGTCGGCGGCGCGGTAGTCCCAGTATTGTATTTCGGCGGTGAGGCGTTCCTTGACGGCCTTTTCGGTCTTGTCGAGGAGCCGTTCCTTGCGGGTGCGGACCTCGTTCAGGTGGCCGGGGATGAGCCGTGTCACGGCGTGACCGAGGGCGAGGCTTTCCACGCCGCCCGCAAGCCAAGCCTTACCGCTGGCGTGTTCGAGCGCGGCCTGCCGTTCCTCGCCAGAGGCGGGGCAGTAATCAAGATACGGCGCGTAGCCCGCATTCGTGGCAGAGCCGTCTTCGCCTATCTCCACAAAATGGATGTTGCGCGAGATGACGCGGCGGCTCCCGTCGGCAAGGAGCGTGCCGTCCTGAATGGTATGCTCGATGTAGAAGAGCAGGCGCGCGGCTTCTCCGGTGTCGCTTTCGTCCACCAGCACGGCCCCGCGCTTCAGAAGGTCGCCGGAGCGTTCGCGCATCACGTCGATGAGCGCTTCGAGCAGGGGATGCCCGGGGCAGATGAACGCGGCAGGCACGGCCCCCTGCACGTTGCGGTACGCCTTGTCGAAGCAGATGCGCTCGTAGCGGTTCAGCACCGGCTCACCGTTGCCCACCTGCATGTCGCGGCTCCGCACGGCGTGGGGCACGAAGGAGATTTCCCAGCGGCCCTTCTCGCGAGGGGACATACGGCCGCCCAGCTCGCGGAACGCCTCCTTGAAAAAGGCTTCGATGAAGTGCGGCTGGAGGCGGCGGGCCTCCATGCGTTCCATGTTCTCGCGGATGACGGCCACGGTTTCGGCGTCCATCACGTCCTGCGTGAGCGCGTGATCCTGCACCAGCTTGCGTATGGCCTCGCGGTCGAAAGCCTGCTCCATGTCGGCATCGAGGCGGGTCTGCACGGCGGGGTCACTGCCGTGGCGCACGGCTTCGATGAGCAGTTCGCGCAAGGGGCGGTTGTTGAACGTGACCTTGCCGAGGATATCGAAGACCTTGCCGCCCAACGCCTGCTTCTCCTGCTCCAGTTTTTCAAAGAGTTTTTTGAAGACTTTGCCTTCGCGGGAAGTCGGTCGTAGCC
>JAZQMJ010000387.1:0-6777 GCA_045543435.1 Mailhella sp. | reverse complement strand
CTCCGACTTGGGAAGAGACCTTTCTCGAAAGGTCCTTCCCCCCTTCCCCGCAAATCTCTATCCCTTACTTCGCTTCAAAGAACGCCTGATAGGCGAGCTTGGCGGCGTAGATATCCGGCACGGAGGCGAGTTCGAAGGGGGAGTGCATGCCGAGCAGGGCGGGGCCTGCGTCCATGACGTCCATGCCGTAGGCGGCGAGGAAGAGGGCCACGGTACCGCCGCCGCCCATGTCCACCTTGCCGAGTTCGGCCATCTGCCAGGGTATGGCGCGTTCATCGAGCACGCCGCGCATCCAGCCTATGTATTCGGGGTGGGCGTCGTTGGCGCCGTACTTGCCGCGCGAGCCGGTGAACTTGCACAGGGAGAGGCCGTAGCCGAAGAAGGCGGCGTTCTTGAATTCGTGGCGGTCCTGCCAGTCGGGGTCCACGGCGGCGTGCACGTCGCCGGAGAGGGCCTTGGTGTTCATCATGATGCGGCGGAACGGCGTTTCGGGTTCCCACGCGGCGGCCATGTCTTCGATGCAGTACTGGAAGAAGCGGGAGCTGGCGCCGGTGGAGCCGTCCGAGCCTATCTCTTCCTTGTCCCAGAAGATGAGGCAGGAGGTGTACTCCGGCTCTTCGGCTTCGAGGAAGGCGCGCAGGGCGGTATAGACGCAGATGCGGTCGTCATGGCCGTAGCCGCCCACGATGCCCTTGTCGAGGCCCACCCAGCGGGCAGGGCCGGCGGGCACGGCTTCGAGCTCGGCGGAAACGAGGTCGTCCTCGCGGATGCCGTACTTCTCGTTGAGCAGTTCGAGCATGCGGGCCTTCACGGCTTCCTTGGGAGCTTCGGGAGCGTCTTCGCCTTCGCCCTTGAGCATGGGCTCATGGCCGAGGATGATGTTCAGCTTCTCGGCGCTGAAGGCATCGGAAAGCGGGGTCGCGCCGTCCTTGTGGGAGAGGTGGGGCAGGAGGTCGGCAATGGTGAACACGGGCTCGTCGGCCTCTTCGCCGAGCACCACGGGGATGCGCGTGCCGTCGGCCTTCACCACCACGCCGTGGATGGCGAGCTCGCGGGCCAGCCACTGGTACTTGCGCAGGCCGCCGTAATAGTGGGTCTTGGCCTGGCCCACGCCCACCTGCTCGATGAGCGGGCGCTGCTTGAAGTCGAGGCGCGGGGAGTCCGTGTGGGCGGAGATGAGGCGGATGCCCTCGGCGAGGGGGCGGCGGCCCTTGCGTGCAACGAAGATGGCCTTGCCGTGCAGGGCCTGCCATGCCTTGCCGGTGGCGAAGCCTTCGGCGTAGCCGGCTTCGAGCAGGCGGGAGATGACTTCGTCCACGGCCTCGCGTTCGGTCTTGGAGGCGGTGAGGAAGTCCATGTAGTCGGCGGCGAGGGCGTACATGGCTTCGCGGTGTTCAGGGGAGCGGTAGATCTCCCAGCCGGACTTCGGGGCGGAGGCGAGTTCCTTTATATCGGACATGGGTCGTTCCTTTCGTTTCGGGTTGTATGCCTATCCCAGCGCGGCGGCGAGCATGGCGGCAATGGTCTCGAACTCGGCGTCCTCGAGGGTACGCGGGTCGAGCATGAAATATTCGTCTTCGAGGCGGCCCACCACGGGGATGTCCACGGCGAGCAGGCGTTCCTTGAGTTCGGTGGCGGAGCAGGCGAGGGGCTTTATGCAGACCAGCGTGGTGGCCATGCCCTGCTCGGGGAAGGAGCCGCCGCCCACGCGGGAGAAGTCTTCCTTGAGCAGGACTTCGGCGAGGGGGGAGCCGTTCGGCGCAAGGGCGGGGCAAAGCACGTCGCGCAGGGCTTCGGCGCGGCGGCGCAGTTCATCGGCCCTCATGGTGAGGCGGCGCAGGGTGGGGATGGAGGAAAGCGCGGCGTCCCTGTCGCGGTAGAGGCGCAGGGTGGCTTCGAGGGCGGCGAGGGTGAGCTTGTCGCATCGCAGGGCGCGCAGGAGCTGGTTGCGCTTCATGCGCGAGATGTATTCCTTCCTGCCCACGATGATGCCGGCCTGCGGGCCGCCGAGGACCTTGTCGCCGGAGAAGGTGACCACGTCCACGCCGGAGCGCACCACTTCGGGCACAGTGGGCTCGTCGTGCAGGCCCCACGGGGAAAGGTCGATGAGGGAGCCGGAACCGAGGTCTTCGAGCATGGGCAGGCCGCGCGAGTGGGCGAAGTCCGAAAGCTCGCGGGCGGGCACGGAGGAATGGAAGCCGATGATGCGGTAATTGGAGGGATGCACCCAGAGCAGGGCGCGGGTGTTCTCGTTCAGGGCTTCCTCGTAGTCGGCGAGGTGGGTGCGGTTGGTGGCGCCCACTTCGCGGAGCGTCGCGCCGCTTCGGGCCATGACGTCCGGGATGCGGAAGGAGCCGCCCACTTCCACGAGCTGGCCGCGCGAGATGACCACTTCGCCGCCCTTGCACAGGGTGTCCAGCATGAGGAGTACGGCGGCGGCGTTGTTGTTCACCACGAGGGCGGCTTCCGCGCCGGTGATGTCGCAGAGCAGGCCTTCCACGAGGTCCATGCGGTGGCCGCGTTCGCCGGTGGAAAGGTCGAATTCGAGGTTGCAGTAGCCCTCGGCGGCGACGCGCACGGCTTCCTGCGCCTCGCGGGCGAGCACGGAGCGGCCGAGATTGGTGTGTACCACCACGCCTGCGCCGTTGATGACGCGGCGGAGCTTCGGCTTTTCGGCCTCGTCCACGGCAGAGCCGAGGCGCGAGACCACGGCGGGCAGGGCCAGCTCGTCGGCGCAGGTGATGCGGCCTTCGCGTATGCCGGCGCGCAGATCGGCGAGCTCGCGGCGCACATGGGCGGCGAGCTCGGCATGGGGCACGGCCGGGAACAGCGTTTCGAGGGCCTTGAGGCAGGCGTCCACGGAGGGCAGGGCGCGGAAGAGGGACATGGTCGCTCCTTTTATAAGGATATGCCGAGAGTGTAAGGACTAATGAGCGGCTGTCAATCAGGCCCAGATGACGTTGGCCATGAAGGGCAGGCTTTCTTCGGTGCGGGAACGCTTTTCCGTTTCCGCCATGAGTTCGGCGGCCTTTTCCGTGAAGCGGGTGAGCGTTCCGGCAAGGCGCGGTGCGTCCATGCCTTCGGCATCCATGGTGAGGGAGAAGATGAGGGAGCGCGTGGGCGCGTGCAGGCCTATGTGGCCGCCGCCGGTCTCCTGCCCCATCATGTTGCATTCCAGCAGGAACTCGAGGAAGGGAACTCCCAGGGAACTGGGGAGGGCGCAGAGGCAGGTGTAAAGGCAGAGCCTGCCGCTTCCTTCCTGGAGTTCGAGGCCGAGGCTCAGCCCGCGCACGTTCAGCGCGGCGATGCCGTTCGCGCCGAAGCGCGCGCCTTCGCAGCCGTTCAGGGTGAGGGCTTCGGCGAGTATGCCTTCGAGTCTGTCCAGAGTCATAGTATCTCCGTGGCCTGCCGGGCAGGCTTTTCGTCGTGTCGATAGGCGCGGGCCGCTCATTCGGCGGAGAGGGGTATCTCCACGCGGTCGCTGCTGATATCCATGAAGGAATGATTGCGCTTGAACTGGACGATGCCGAAGCCCGGCGACCAGTTGTGGGAAACCTTTTCCGCCTCCATCCTCTTCACGACGAGGGAGGCGGCCCTGTAGGAAGCCGGGCTGGCCAGAAGGGCATGCATCCTGGCCTGCAGTTTCGTCTGCTCGCGCCCGCTGGCAAGCCTTGCCTGCACGGAAAGCTGGCGCACTTCCTTCAGCACTTCCGGCTTGATGGGGCGCTTGATGGTCACTCGCATGCTCGGCGGCAGGCCGTAGAGCGCAGTCGCGAGCGAGTGGACGATGTGGGCCGTGCCCTCGAGCACGCCGTACTTCCTGCGCAGTTCGTCGATGGCGCCGGGCTCCATGGGCTTCTTGGGCGTGACCCTGCCCACGCTCTGCCGGAGCGCGTCGCGTAAGGCGGCCTTCTCGGCTTCGCTGGCGTCCTTGGGGAGCAGCCAGCCCAGCGCGAGGTCTGTGCAGAGGTGCGAGAGCGGCACGTCCAGCTCGTGCGTGGTGGAGGGCATGAGGCCCTGTTCCCCGTACTGGATATCGTATGTGAAATTGATGTTCGCCGGGGGGAGCGGCACGGGCGGCGTGAGCAGGGGCGAGCTGGCGAGCCGCTCCTTGCCCTGCGCTATGCCGGGCGTGAAGAAGCTGGCTACGGCCTTGGCAAGGTACGCGCCTTCCACCTTCACCGCAGTCCCCTGCGTGTTCTGCTCGTGGGACCAGCGGATGTCGCCATGCAGGGCGAGCGTGCCGGCAGAACTGCCGGTGGCCGCGAACATGGATTCCCCGAGGCGTTCCTTGAAGAGGCTCTGGGAGAGCGTGGCCGTGACGTCCAGCGAGAGGCCCTTGCCGTCGAGGAACTTTATCTGCGAGGCCTTGAGCCACACGGCCGGGTCGTATCTGCCCTGCTTCGCTCCGGGCGTGGCCTTGGGCAGGACGGGGCGCCGGGCCTCGAACCTGTCTATGGGGGCGTGCTCCGGCTGGGGGTGCAGGTGGGATTCCGGGTCCATGAAGGCCTTGAGGAATTCTTCGGTGTCCCTGCCGCTGGCAAAGGTGAGGGAGATGCCGTCGAAGCCCTGGATGCCGGCCTTCCCGCCGAAGTTCCCCATCGTGTCGCCGCCTATCTTGAAGGATGCGCCCAGCGCGGCCGAGGCCGTGCCCTTGAGGATGACAGTGTAGCTGCTGCCCTTGCCGCGCATGACAGTGAGGCTGTTCTTGTGCAGGGCTTCGAAGTTCAGCGAGAGGTTCGAGGAGATGTCCAGTATGGAAACGAGGCTGTGCTCGTGCTGGAAGGGGTGGAAGAACTTGCCCGTATCCACGAGGGAGCCGTGCGTGCAGTCATAGACGAAGCCGCTGCCCGGGCGGGAAGCCTTGGCCATGAGCCCGCTGATGCCGAGCTCGCGGCGCATCTCCTTGGAGCCGAGGCCGGAACTTTTCAGTTTGTCGCGCAGGCGGGCTATGTTCAGCGTGCCGTCGGCCAGCGTGAGCTGGTTCAGGGTTATCTTGACGAAAGCCGTGAAGAAGGGGACGTCCATGTCCATGCCCCAGTCTTTCAGCTGGGCGCGCAGGGCGTCCATGTTCTCTTGCGAATGTATGCTGAAGCTGTGGGCAGGGACGTGCGACTCGCAGAAGAGCTTGAGTACGGCGGCCTGTATGGTGCTGGCGAGGCGCGAGGCGTCATCCGAGCCCAGGATGGAGAGCAGGGTCTTGAGGTTCCTGTCTATGCCTTTCTGCCGGGCCGAAAGGCGGGAGCGCAGTTCGCCCATCCTGGCGAGGTCCAGGTCGGCTTTGCTTATCATAGCACCGCCGGGGCCGCGTTCGCTCTTGCTGTGGAAGTAGCTGAAGGCTTCGGCATGGGGAAGCATGGTCTTTATCACGGCGTCCAGCGTGGGGGCGGTGTCGGCCGTATCGCCGCTTCTGAGAAGGGTGCCGGGATGTATGCCCCTGAGCTCTTCCAGTCCGGCGAGGAGCTGGGCGTGGTGGACTCTGGCTTCGTCGTCCAGGGTGGAAGCGTCGCCGCTCAGCACCTGCTTCACGAAGGCGAGGTCGTCCATGGTCTTGGGGGCCTGCAGGGCGGCAAGGGCGTTGAAGTGCTTCTCAAGGGTGCGGAGCCTTTCGCATACGGCCAGCCTTTCCCGCGTGTGTCCGGGCCAGTGCAGGGACGAGCCTGCCTTGGTGGAGCTTCCGGCGGCCTTCATGGCGTCGTAGCGGGCCAGGGTATCGGCCTGTTCTCGGCGCAGTTCTACCATTTCCCCGGCGCGGACGCCCATTTCCATCACGAGGCGGCGCTGGCCCTGGAGCTGGTCGGCTACGGCGGTGAGCAGGGCCGTGTCTGCGCGCTGTTCCTGCTGGAGCGTGAGGGGCTGGGCCTGCTCCGCCTGCGCCGAAGTGAGCATGGTGCGGAACTCTTCGTCGCCCTTGAGCGTGAAGGTGTCGATGAGGTTCTTCATGCCCGCCTTGATGACGCTGTCGATATCCTCGCCGTTCAGTTCGTGGCCGGAGCCGACAGCCGCGGAAGCCCGGTCGTTGCGGTAGAGTTCCTTTTCCTGCATGCCCGTCAGGCCGATGAGGGTCTCGTTGAGCAGGGCGCGCGCCACATAGTCGTCGGACTTGTGGAACACCTTGTCCATGCGGCGCTCATGGCCCAGCGTGCCGCTCATCTTGGCCGCGCCCAGTACGGCATCGCTGGCTTTTTCCACTTCGCTTTCGCCGGAGAAGCCGCGCACGAAATGATTGCTGGCGCCCTGCAGGCGGCGCAGGAGAGCCCGGGCTTCCGGCGTGTCGCCGCCCAGCTCCCTGTCTATCCTTCCGGCGTAGCGGGCCGCCGCATCGTCGAGGCCGAGCTGGGCGCACCATTCGGCCATGACATCCATGCCTGAGAGCATGGCCGGAGCCACCGGGAGAAGCCCGGCCTGAGCGGCCTTCTTCTGGAGCAGGGCCACATGGGCGAGGTGATAGTTGAAGTCCTTGACGTTCACGAGGCGGCGCTTCATCTCGGCCACGCTTCCGGGAGTGAGCACATAGGAGCGTGCCGAGAGGCTGGCCCTTGTCCGGTCGTGGTACTGGCCTGCCCGGGAGCCTGCCTCTATCCCGTCATGGGGCTGGCTGGCGGCCACCATGCAGGAATGCTGGAGGTCGGCGTCGTTCTGATGTCCGGCGGGCATGAGCATGCGCTTCAGCTCGAGGATGCTGTCGGAAGCTTCTATCTTCGCGCCCTGGAAGAGCATGTCCACATAGCGCAGTACTTCGCCGCGCTGGGCCGCGGTACTGCTGACTGTGTCGGG
>JAZQMJ010000386.1:0-5243 GCA_045543435.1 Mailhella sp. | reverse complement strand
TTCCCTCGCCGTACCGCAGGGCCGCTTCCCGCTGGATGAAGCCCTGCGCGACGAAGACTTCGCCGGGCCGCTCCTCAGCCTCGCATGGCCCGAGCGCATAGCCCAGAAACGCGAACGCGGCTCCTTCCGCCTCGCCTCCGGACGCGGCGCCACGCTCCCGCCCGACGACGCCCTCGCGGATGCCCCCTTCCTCGCCATCGCCGCCATGGACGGCGGCAATGCCGGAACGGGCCGCATCCATCTCGCCGCTCCGCTGGACCGCGCCGATATCGACGAGTTCCACACCTCGCGCCTGCGCCGTGAAGACTGCGTACTCTGGGACGAGCGCACCGAAGCCGTTCTGGCCCGACGCCGCCTGCTTCTGGATTCCCTCACCCTCGAAGACGCTCCCCTGCGCGGCAATGACCTGCCAGACGAAGCCGTGCTCCAGGCCGTACTCGAAGGCATAGCCCGCCTCGGCCTCGCCTGCCTTCCGTGGAGCGAGGAGCTCCGCCAGTGGCAGGCCCGTGTCATGCTCATGCGACGCTTTGAAGGCGAAGACTCCGAGTGGCCGGACGTGAGCGACGAAGCCCTTCTCGCCGTCCTGCGCGAAGAAGGGGCGGATTGCTGGCTGGCCCCGTGGCTCTCCGGCGTGAACCGCCGCGCCCAGTTCGCCCATATCGACCTTGCACAGGCCCTGCACTCGCTCCTGCCCTACGCTTCGGCTCGCCGCCTCGACCGGGAAGCCCCCACGCACCTTTCCGTTCCTTCCGGCTCAGACGTGCGCATCGACTATCTGCCCGAAGGCGGACCTGTCCTTGCCGTGAAGCTTCAGGAAATGTTCGGCCAGCAGGAAAGCCCTGCCGTCTGCGGCGGCCGCTGTCCCGTCGTCGTGCATCTGCTCTCCCCGGCAGGCAGGCCGCTCCAGGTCACGCGCGACCTCGCAGGCTTCTGGCGCACCGGCTATGCCGCCGTGCGAGCCGAGATGCGAGGCCGCTACCCCAAGCACCCGTGGCCCGAAGATCCTCTCACGGCCATTGCCACCCGAAAGACCAACAAGGCTCTTGCCAGAGGCTGATATGGAACTGCGCGCCGGCGATATCGTCATCAATCCTTCCATGCCCCAGTGGGGTCCGGGAGAAGTCATCACCGTAGACGACGGCAAGGCTCTGGTGCGCTTCAGGCACAACGTCATCCGCAAGATGGCCGTCTCCTTCCTCGCCCTCGCCGAGACTGGCGAATGCCCGGAACCGGCGAAAAGAACGGCGAAGCCCTCTCCCGCCGCCATCCCCTCTTCCCCTGAAGCCTCCGGCCTCATCGCCCAGGCCATGTCCATGATGCAGGAAGGCGGGAACGCTTCCGGCCGCCCAGCCGACCCCGCCCTCGACTCAGCCGAACGCGCCGCCGATTTCGCGGCCGATGTGAAGAAGAAGGAACGCGAGGACGGCAAGCGCCGTCAGGATGCCGCCATACTGCGCTTCTGGCGCGATACGGAAGTCTTCATCATCCCGGAAGTGCCGCGCTCTTCCCGCCCGCCCGTAGGCCGCGGACGCCGCTGGGAAACGGTCTCCGCCTCTCTCCCTGTGGACGAAGGCGGAGAACTGCCGTGGGAACGCCCGCTCCCCACGGGCTTTGCCGCCGCATGGCATATCGTCTATCTCGGCGTGCTCCCGAAACAGCGCATCACGGACATCATCCTCGAAAGGACAGGCTCAGAGGCCGAACGCCCGGAGGAACCGAACCTCGGCGAAGGCTGCCTGGCCGCCGTGGTGCTGGACGGCACGGGCAAACCTGTGGACATGAGCTACATGGCGGCCTCCCTCGTGCCCGGTCTCGCCCGCTGCATTGCAGGGAAGGGGCTCGACGGCCTGCCGCTGGACATGCTCAAGATGCAGTCGGAGTTCGACCGCAGGGCCGACTCGCGGGACGAACCTTTCAGCTGGGCCTGGATACGCGCCGAGATAGAACATCTCTTCGAACTCATGGAGGTGCGCGATGAAGAGATGCGCATCGTGGTGCGCTCCATCCATTTCCGGCCCGACCCCAAGGGGCGGCGCATCGAGGATGTGCAGAACGACCTGCTGAACTCCTTCTTCCTCAACGACCTCGACCGCCTGCTCAGTCTTTCGAAATTCGGCTTCGAGGGCGTATTCGCCCGCTACCTCAGCGACGCCGAGCCCGCCTCCCGGCGCGACGTCCTCTCCTCTTCCGAAGAAGGCCGCAACGCCCTCGACGGCTGCCTTGCCCTGCGGCGCATGCCTCGCGGGCGCTGGCCCTTCCGCACAGGCCAGCATCTTCTGCCCGCCCAGCTCGGCGCTGTGAATACCATACTGAACAGCGAGCTCTCCGCCGTGAACGGCCCTCCCGGAACAGGCAAGACCCGCCTGCTCTGCGAAGTCGTCGCGCATCTCGTGGTGGAGCGGGCCTCCCGCATTGCCCGATGCCGCCAGCCCTACGAAGTCTTCACGGCCGCCTCCGGCGATTTCTACCCCCTGCGTGAAGGCCTCATGCGCGGCACCTGCATGGTGGCCACCTCCAGCAACAACGCCGCCGTGGAGAACATCACGCGCTTCCTGCCTTCAGAGGAAGCCGTTTCCCGCGCTGACTTCCCGGAAGCCTCCTACTTCCCCGAAGTCGCTTCCGCCGTCAGCACCGCCTGCGCATCTCCGGACTCCGACGACGCCGGCCCGCGCCCGGCGTGGGGCCTGCTTGCCGCCGTCCTCGGTTCCGCATGGAACTGCGACCAGTTCGCGCGCTCCTTCTTCTGGGGCTTCCGCGACCCGGAAAAGGATATCACGCTCCCCGGCATGAAGCAGGTGCTGGACGAATACCGGGACTACGAGGCCCATCAGAAAGCCCGCGGCGAATGGCAGAAGGCCCGCACGGCCTTCCTTGAAACCTCACGCCTGCTGGACCAGCGGCTCGACCTTCTGGAAAAGAAAGCAAAAGGCGGGACTGTTCCCTCCCCCGCGCCCGAAGCTCCCAGCATGCTCTCGCAGTTCCTCGAACTCATGGCGCAGAGCAAGGCCCTGCAAAGCACGGCCCGCGAAGAGGACCGCGCCATGCAGGAGCTGGCCAGCCGCCTTGAGACGCTGGAAGATGTGGTGAAGCAGGCGCAGGCAGAGATGGCCGCACAGAAAAAAGCGCAGGATGCAAGGAAGGAGACGCTCCGCATACCCGGAAGAGCCTTCCGGGACGATGCGGACTGGCAGCTCAAAAGCGTGTGGAACGACGAAGAGCTCTCGCGCCTGCGTTCCCTCCTCTTCCTGCAGGCCCTGAAACTTCACGAATGGACCATCAAGGCCTGCCCCAGGGAATTCACGGCCAATATCAGCGTGATAACGCGCTTCCTGCGCGGCGTGCCTACGGAAGACGCCGAGCCGGAAGAGGTCTGGAACGCCCTCTTCTTCATGGTGCCCGTGGTCTCGTCCACGCTGGCGTCCTTCAGCCGCCTTTTCGCGGGCATGGGCCAAGCCTCTCTGGACTGGGTCCTGCTCGACGAAGCCGGTCAGGCCTCGCCGCAGAGCGCGGCCGGGGCCCTTTGGCGCGCCCGGCATGCCGCCGTCATCGGCGACCCTCAGCAGATAGAGCCTGTCGTTCCCCAGCCAGCTGCCCTCATCGACACGCTGAAGGAGCGCATCAAAGCCTCGGACGCCAAGTACAGGAACGTCATTTTCGAGAAATGGTCGCCGCTGGGGCAGTCGGCACAGACTCTGGCCGACAGGGGGTCGGAACTCGGCACATGGATGGACAGCGCCGGACACCGCGTATGGACGGGCTTCCCGCTCCGCGCCCATCACCGCTGTGCCGAACCCATGTTCAGCATAGCCAACCGCATAGCCTACGACAGCCAGATGGTGCAGGCCCGAACGGCGTTCCCCGCCGTGTCCTCTCCGCTTGGCAGGAGCCGCTGGCTGGACGTGCAGGGGCATACGGCCGATACACAGCTCGTACAGGAAGAACTGGCCTGCCTGCGCCGATGCATGACGTCCTTCCTGAACGACTGGCCCGTCATCGAAGGGCAGGACGGCCCGCGCGAGGCTTCCGTTTTCGTCATCTCTCCCTTCCGCAAGGTGGCGTGGCACTGCCGCAGTCTCCTGCGTTCCATGAACATCCCGGAAGAGCGCGTGCGATGCGGCACCATACACACCTTCCAGGGGCGCGAGGCGGATATCGTCCTCCTCGTGCTGGGCTCGTCGCCGGGGCAGGTCGGCTGGGGAAGCCGGCAATGGGCCTCCCGTACGCCGAACATACTCAACGTGGCGCTGACCAGAGCAAAGTCGCTCATCTATGTGATAGGCAACTGGCACGACTGGCGCCGGCATCCGTTCTTCGATGTCCTTTCCGAAGAACTGCCTGTAGAAAGCGGGGACTATCCTCTGTCCGGGAACAGCAGGTCGGAGAACAGCAGCTGTCTGCGCCTCTCGGGGCTTTTCCGCCCCGCCGGAGAAACAGCTTCGCCGGGTTCGGATGCCTGATCCCCACCCGGAGCGAGAGGAAACACGAAAACGCGCCTGCCGGCCGCGCGTGCTTTGGCTATGGTGTCGCGCGTGCCTGCGGAGCTTCCGTCCCAGAAGGCGGCAACGGCGTCGGCCTGCGCCACGATCTCCGAATTGCGGATAGGGCCGGCCTTTTTTCCGTGCGTCTTCCAATCGGCGCGAAGGATGACGAGGGGGATGCCGTGGCAGGAGGCGAAGCGGGCGGCAAGCGAATCCGCCCCTCTGGCACCGCCGGAGATGACGGCTTCGATGTCGGCCACGCGGAAAGAGCGGAGCAGGCACTGCTCCAGCCATTCATAACTGCAGAACGAGCGTGAACCGATGACGGCCAGCTTCATGGCCCGCCTCCTTTTTCTCCGGTCGAGCATACGCAATGGCGGCAAAGCCCGCAAGAGCTCTTGATTTCAAGGCACTTCGCGGCAATAATGGGACTTCGTGAAACCAGAACGCAGAACCTGCGAGCTTGCCATGCCTGAACATCTCCATCTGGACCCCGAACTGGCCGCCAAAGCCGAGGAGCTTTTCCTCGAACTGGGGCTGGACCTCAATACCGCCATACATCTCTTCCTGCGGCAGTCCCTGCGGGAAAATGCCCTGCCCTTCGCGCTCCGCCTCACGGCGGCGGCCGCTCCTGCCCCTCGCGCAGAAGCCCCCAGAGAGGAAACGGCTGAAGCCCTCGCCGCTGAACCAGTGCTTCCCACTGCCGTCGCTGACGAAGCTGACGAGATAGCCGCCGAAGAGATTTCCGATGACGAACTCGAAGGC
>JAZQMJ010000385.1:0-10711 GCA_045543435.1 Mailhella sp. | reverse complement strand
TCCTCCGAGGGGATGATGACAAATTGGAGTTTGTGGGGGATCAGTTTATCCGAACTCAAAGGCTCCCTCATCAGAGGGAGCCTTGCATACTGAGGGGCGGAATTCCCCTGCAAACTCCCATTTGTGTAACAATCAAAAAGGAGTGCGGCAAAACGCAGATTGCAGCACTCCTTTTTATTTCAGTATAGAGATCAGATGCCGTGCTTGACGCGGTCCTTTTCCTCTGCGGTCTTGGCATCGTTCCAGCGGTCCATGGTGCCGACGAGGTAACCGGTGATGCGTCTGATACGCTCGAAGCCGATCTTGCCGTCATGCTCATGGCGGCCGCAGCCGGGACACTCGTCATCAATGATGCCGGTGTAGCCGCAGACGGGGTCGCGGTCCACGGGGTGGTTGATGGAGCCGTAGCCGATGCCCATTTCCTTCATGGCCTTCACTATCTGTTCGAAGGCCTGCAGGTTGTTCATCGGGTCGCCGTCCACTTCAACGTAGCTGATGTGGCCGCCGTTGGTGAGCGCGTGGTAGGGCGCTTCGAGGCGGAGCTTGTTGAAGGCCGAGATGGGGAAGTACACCGGCACATGGAAGGAGTTGGTGTAGTACTCGCGGTCCGTGATGCCGGGGATATTGCCGAACATGCGGCGGTCGATGCGCACGAAGCGGCCGGCGAGGCCTTCGGCGGGAGTGGCGATGACAGTGAAGTTCATGCCCGTCTCAATGCCCTTGGCGTCGGCGCGTTCACGCAGGTGGCTGACAATGCGCAGGC
The DNA here is from genome assembly GCA_045543435.1 of Mailhella sp. Lineage (GTDB taxonomy): Bacteria > Desulfobacterota > Desulfovibrionia > Desulfovibrionales > Desulfovibrionaceae > Mailhella. The sequence continues at coordinate 9,948 of JAZQMJ010000385.1, read as the reverse complement.
CGAGGGCCTGAGCGTCGGCAGATTCGCCGTGATGCACGCCCATGAGGGCCTTGAGGCATTCGGCGAGGCCGATGAAGCCGGTGGTCAGGGTGCCGTGCTTCAGGATATCGCCCACTTCATCGTTGGCGCCGAGGTCGGCGGAATCGAGCCAGATGCCCTGGCCCATGAGGAAGGGGTAGTTGCGGCAGCGCTTCTGGGCCTGGATCTCGTAGCGTTCCAGCATCTGGGCGAACACGAGGTCGATCTTCTCGTCGAATTCCTTGAAGAAGCCTTCAATGTCGCCGCGGTGGCGCAGAGCGATGCGCGGCAGGTTGATGGACGTGAAGGACAGGTTGCCGCGGCCGAAGGTGGTCTCACGTTCGGGGTCGTGGCGGTTGGCCATGACGCGGGTACGGCAGCCCATGTAGGCCACTTCATGGTTGGGGTCGTTGCCGCGCAGGTACTGGGCGTTGAACGGGGCATCCATGAAGGAGAAGTTCGGGAACAGGCGCTTGGCGGACACCTTGCAGGCCAGCTTGAAGAGGTCGTAGTTCGGGTCCTCAGGGTTGAAGCTGTAGCCTTCGCGCACCTTGAAGATGTGGATGGGGAAGATAGGCGTTTCGCCGTTGCCCAGGCCGGCATCTTCGGCAAGCAGGGTGTTCTTGATGGCCATGCGGGCTTCGGGGCTGGTGTCGGTGCCGTAGTTGATGGAGCTGAAGGGCACCTGGGCGCCGGCGCGGCTGTGCATGGTGTTCAGGTTGTGGAGGAGGCCCTCCATGGCCTGATAGGTGTCGCGGTCGGTCTTGGCGATGGCCTTTTCGATGACGCGATCGGCTTCCTCGGCGGAAAGCTCGCGGGTGAGCTGTTCGCGCACGAAGGCAAGGCCTTCCTCACAGAGGATGGACTTGAAGGAAGAATATTCGCCGGTGGGGAAGGCGCGGCCCTTGAGGGCCTGCTTCACATCGGAGCGGAATCCTTCCGAGGCGTCGCGCATGTCGAGGGCGAGGTCCACGTTCTTGATGAAGCTGCGGGCGACGCCGGGGGCAAGGCCGTATTCGAAATTCGGGATGCTCTGGCCGCCGTGCTGGTCGTTCTGGTTGGACTGGATGGCGATGCAGGCAAGGGCGCTGGCAGTCTGGATGCTGCCGGGCTCGCGCAGGTAGCCGTGGCCAGTGTTGAAGCCGTTGGTGAACAGCGTCTTGATGTCGATCTGACAGCAGGTGGTGGTCAGGGAGAGGAAGTCGAGGTCGTGGATATGGATGTCGCCTTCCTCATGGGCGCGGGTGAACTCGGGGGCCAGCAGGTAGTTCTTGTAGAAGGCCTTGGCCGCTTCGCTGCCGTAGCGGAGCATGGTGCCCATGGGAGTGTCGCCGTCGATATTGGCGTTCTCGCGCTTGAGGTCCAGTTCCTTGGCATCCGTGAAGGAAAGGTCCTTCAGGGTGTTCATGAGGCGGGTCTTCATCTCGCGGACGCGGGTGCGCTCGTTGCGATAGAGGATATAGGCCTTGGCCGTGCGGGCGTGGCCGTTTTCGATGAGCACCTTCTCAACGAGGTCCTGCACGTGTTCCACGTCAGGGGTATCGCTGCCTTCAGCTTCGAGGATATCAAGGACCTGATTGGCCAGATGGGTGGACATGGTGCGGTCGGTACCGCCCTGCGCCTTGGCCGCACGGAAGATCGCTTCATCGATCTTGGAGATGTCGAAAGTGACAACTCGAGAGTCTCTTTTTCTGATGAAGCGTATCATGTGGTCTCCTTGTATCCGTGCAGAAATATTAGATAATTAGATAAATGTCTGGTGCGTGGCCGAGTCAGGGGTGAATAAAAGAGCTAGGCAAGGGCGGGGCCCTTCCCCTGAACGACAAGTCCAAAATACCCGGACTGGGAGTTCAGGGCAAGCCGAGTTCCGAAAAGAACAATAGCTTAGAGAAATTTGCGCCGGAAAGATTCCAGAGACGGCGCGGGTTATCCGCTGGTCAGAATTTTTTTTTGTGCAGAAAGCCCGGAAACCCAGCCTTGACATGGCTCCTCTATCAAAGTATAAAAGAGCCGCAGCAGAAGGTTGCGGGCTGAGTCCAGCCGGCGTTTTCTGCACATCTCACTGAACCGCATAAGGCGGTCTGGTAGGGTGGCCCGATGAAAGGCCTCCCTATTTTTTTATTATAAAGGTACTATCCATGGGTAAAGGTCTCTCTCCTGATCAGATCATGCGCCGTGTGCGCGAAGCGGCGGAACCTGTCGCCGCGTCTTTCGGTCTGGCCATCTGGGGCATCGAACTGGTGTCCGGCGGCCGCGCTACGGTCCGCATCTACGTCGATGCGACTCCCGAAGCCCTTGCCGCGAATGCTGAAGGTAACAACGGCGAAGACGGCGTGCTCGAGGGCGTGTCCATCGACCAGTGCGCCGACATCTCCCGCCTCGTCGGCCTTGCGCTGGAAGTGGACGAAGTTTTCGCCGATGCCTGGGTGCTGGAAGTCTCTTCCCCCGGTTTCGACCGTCTGTTCTTCGAACCCGCACAGCTCAAGCCCTACATCGGCCGCGAGATCGATGTGGCTCTGGTCGATCCTCATCCCGAGATCGCCGGCCGCCGCAAGTTCAAGGGCCCCCTCAAGGCCGTGGACGGCGACCGCTTCACTGTGGAAGTGCTGCTTTCTGCGTCTGAAGGCGAAAAGCCCGCCCCCACCGATGTCTCCATCCGCTGGGACATGGTGAAGAAGGCGCGCCTCATCCATATTTTCCCCGACACCAGCAAGCCCGGAGCCGGAAAGAACGCCAAGAAGGCGTCCGGCAAAGGCGGAGGTAAGTAAAACATGAGTCTGGAACTGAAAAAAGCTATCGAACAGATCAGCAAGGACAGGGGCCTCGATCGCGACATGCTCGTGAGCACCCTTGAAGAAGCTGTGCGTACCTCTGTCATCCGCAAGTACGGCGACGATCTGGACGTGGAAGTTCATTACAGCGACGATACCGGCGACATCGAAGTCTTCCAGTTCAAGTTCGTGGTGGAAGAAGTCGAGAATCCCCTCACTCAGATCTCCCTTGAAGACGCCCGCGAGCACGATCCTTCCATCCAGCTCGACGACGAAATGGGCTTCCGCCTCAAGGTGGAAGACCTGGGCCGCATCGCCGCCCAGTCTGCCAAGCAGGTCATCATCCAGCGTATGCGCGATGCCGAGCAGGAGCAGGTCTACAACGAATTCAAGGACCGCGTGGGCGAGATCGTCAGCGGCATGATCCAGCGCCGCGACAAGGGCGGATGGGTCATCAACCTCGGCCGTACCGAAGCCCTCCTCGCCAAGGAAGAGCAGATCCCCCGCGAACATTACAAGCGCAACGACCGCGTTCAGGCCCTCATCATCGATGTGCGTCGTGAAGGCCGCGGCCCGCAGGTCATCGTTTCCCGCTCCCATCGCGACTACATGGCCGCCCTGTTCCGCCGCGAAGTGCCCGAAGTGGACGACGGCGCCGTGCAGATCATGGGCGTCGCCCGCGATCCCGGTTCCCGCGCCAAGGTGGCCGTGCTCTCCCGTGAGCGCGACATCGATCCCGTGGGCGCCTGCGTCGGCGTGCGCGGTTCCCGCATCCAGAACATTGTGCAGGAACTGCATGGCGAGCGCATCGACATCGTGGTCTGGAGCCCCGATATCGCTACCTACGCCCGCAACGCCCTGGCTCCCGCCGTGGTCTCCCGCATCACTGTGGACGAAGCCAGCAACCTGCTCGAAGTGACCGTGCCGGACGATCAGCTCACCAACGCCATCGGCCGCAAGGGCCAGAACGTGAAGCTCGCCGCCAAGCTGCTTGGCTGGAAGATCGATATCTTCACCGAATCCCGCTACAACGAGGCCAATGCCTCCGGCCGCGGCCTCGAACAGGTCGCCAGCGTGGCCGAGATCGCTGTGGATCGTCTCATGGAAGCCGGCTTCAACTCTCTGGAAGCTCTGCGTGAAGCTTCCGATGAAGAACTGGCCGAACGCCTGGAACTGACCGCCGCCCGCATCGCTGACCTGCGTGCCGCTGTGAACTTCCTGAGCCCTGTCGTGGACGGTGAAGCCGCCGAGGCGGAAGAGGAATAAGAGCATGACGGAAAGGCGTGAGCCTGTCCGCATGTGCGTCATATGCAGACAGCGCTTTGCCAAGTCGCAGCTCCTGCGCCATGTGCCTGCCGTTGAAGGCGCCGCCGGGAACGGGCTTGAAGCTGACGAAACTGCGGTGAAGCCGGGCCGGGGCTGGTATGTATGCCAGTCCCCTCAGTGCCGGGAACGTTTCGCAGGCATGAAATTCAGGCGCAAATCTCATAAGGGGAGTAAGAATGGAAAAAATAAAAGTCACTGATGCCGCCGCCGAGCTGGGCATTGCCCCTGCCGAACTGGTGGCCCGTCTGGGAAAGCTTGGCGTGAAGAAGACCGCCAAGGGTTCTATCTCCCCTGAAGAATTCGAAAATGTGAAGAAGTCGGAGGCCTCTGTGGAAGTTGTCCGCAAAGATGTAAATAAGGACGTCATCGTGCGTCGCCGTTCCAAGCCGGCCGCGGCCCCTGCCGCCGCCGAGCCTGCGGCCGAAGAGAAGCCTGCTTCTCCTGAGGTCGCCGAAGTCAAGGCCGCTCCTGTGGAAGCCAAGGCTGAACCTGCTGTTGAAAAGGCTCCCAAGGCTGCCAAGCCCGCCGAAGAAGCCAAGGCCGAGAAGCCCCGCCGCGCCCGCGTGGTGGAGCCCAAGCCTGCCGCTCCTGCCGCCCGTATCGTGACCCCCAAGGCTGAGCCCAAGGCCGCTGTGGTCGAGGCCCCCAAGGCCGAAGTCAAGGCTGAAGCCAAGGTCGAGGAAAAGGCCGAAGCTCCCAAGGCCGCCAAGGCTGAAGCTCCCCGCCGCGCCCGCGTGGTGGAAGCCAAGCCTGCCGCTCCTGCCGCCCGTATCGTGACCCCCAAGGCTGAGCCCAAGGCCGCTGTGGTGGTCGAAGCTCCCAAGGCCGCTCCTGCCGCCAAGGTGGTTGCCGCTCCTGCGGAAGCCAAGGCTGTGGTGAAGGCTGAAGCCCCCAAGGCTGAGCGCCGCTCTTCCGCCGCCTTCACGGCTGAACCTGAAGGCTCTTCCCAGCCCAGCCTCCTGCCTCCCGTGCAGGAACGCCGCCGCGAAGAGAAGCCCGAGGCCGCCGAAGCCAAGGCCGCTCCTGCTGAGAATGCCGCTCCCCGCGTGCGCGTCATCTCCCGCCCCGATCCCACGCAGGCCCGCATCGTGCGTCCTGCCGCTCCCGGTGAAGGCCGTCCTTCCCGCGACGGCGAAGGTCGCGGCGGTCGCGACGGCCGTGATGATCGCGGTCCTCGCGGCGATCGCGGCGATATGCGCGGTCCTCGCGGTCCCCGTCCTACCGATGGCCGTGATGGTCGCGATTCCGACAGCCGTGATCGCGACAGCGCCCGCGGTCCTCGCGGTCCCCGTCCTGGCGGCCCGCGTCCCGGCGGTCCCCGTCCCGGCGGTTTCGGCGCCGGCGCTCCCTTTGCCGCTCAGCCTCCCATGGAAAACGAGCAGAGCCGCAAGAAGCGCAACACCAAGAGCCGTCATTCCAACAACGATTTCCCGCGCGAGAACGAGGACTTCTCCCGTACTCGTCACGCCGCTCCCGACTTCCACGATATGATGGATGAAGACGGCGGCATGGTGCGTCGTCGTTCCCACAAGCCCAAGAAGCAGCACCATCAGGCTGCTCCCACTTCCACGGCTCCCATGAAGGCCGCCAAGCGCAAGCTGCGTGTGGAAGAATCCATCCGCGTGTCCGACATGGCCCATCAGATGGGCGTGAAGTCCAGCGAGATCATCAAGATCCTGTTCGGCCTCGGCGTCATGGCTACCATCAACAACGCTCTGGATATCGATACCGCCACCCTCGTGGCCGCCGAATTCGGCTATGAAGTGGAAAAGGTGGGCTTCTCTGAAGAAGATATCCTCACCTCCGTGGCCGCTGCCGATACCCCCGAAATGCTCAAGGGCCGTCCTCCCGTCGTGACCATCATGGGCCACGTCGACCATGGCAAGACCTCTCTGCTCGACGCCATCCGCAAGACCAGCGTCACCAGCGGCGAAGCCGGCGGCATCACCCAGCATATCGGCGCCTACCATGTGAAGACCAAGCGCGGCGATATCGTGTTCCTCGATACTCCCGGCCACGCCGCCTTCACCGCCATGCGCGCCCGCGGCGCCCAGCTCACCGACCTTGTGGTGCTCGTGGTGGCCGCCGACGACGGCGTCATGGATCAGACCCGCGAAGCTATCAACCACTCCCGCGCCGCCGGTGTTCCCATCATGGTGGCCGTGAACAAGATCGATAAGGAAACCGCCAACCCCGATCGCGTGCTTCGTGAGCTCGCCGAACTCGGCCTTCAGGCTGAAGACTGGGGCGGCGATACCATCGTGGGCATGGTCTCCGCCAAGACCGGCAAGGGCCTCGACGACCTTCTCGAACTCATCGCCCTCCAGGCTGAAGTTCTCGAACTCAAGGCCAACCCCGACAAGCCCGCTCGCGGCCACGTCGTGGAAGCCAAGCTGGACAAGGGCCGCGGTCCTGTGGCCACCGTGCTCGTGCAGGAAGGTACGCTCCGTCAGGGCGACATCTTCGTGTGCGGCGTGTTCTCCGGCCGTGTGCGCGCCATGTTCAACGACCAGGGCCGCAAGATCAAGGAAGCCGGTCCTTCCATGCCTGTGGAGATCCAGGGCTTCGACGGTGTGCCGGAAGCCGGTGAAGAATTCGTGGTGCTCGCCGATGAAAAGACGGCCCGCCGCATCGCCGAATCCCGTGCCGCCAAGCTGCGCGAAAAGGAACTGGCCAAGAACTCCCGCGTGACTCTTGAAAACTTCCTCAGCCAGCGTGCCGACGCCAAGGAGACCCTCGTGCTCAACGTGGTCATCAAGGCTGACGTGCAGGGCTCTCTGGAAGCCATCACCGAATACCTCCGCAACAAGATCAGCACGGAAAAGGTGCGCATCGAGATCATCCACGGCGGTGCCGGTGCCATCTCCGAGTCCGATATCATGCTGGCTGCGGCCTCCAACGCCATCATCATCGGCTTCAACGTGCGTCCTACCGCCAAGGTGAAGGAAGTGGCCGAACAGGAGCAGGTGGATATCCGCTTCTACGATATCATCTACAAGCTGGGTGAAGAGATCAAGGCCGCTATGGCCGGTCTGCTGGCTCCTGTGTCCAAGGAAGTGTACCTCGGCCAGGCCGAAGTGCGCGATACCTTCTCCGTGCCCAAGGTCGGCGTCATCGCCGGCTGTATGGTCACCGACGGCAAGCTCACCCGTAACGCTCTTGCCCGCCTCCTGCGCGACGGCGTGGTGGTCTACACCGGCAAGATCGCTTCCCTCAAGCGCCATAAGGACGATGCCCGCGAAGTTGTGCGCAACCTCGAATGCGGCGTCGGCCTCGAAAACTTCCACGACATCAAGATCGGCGACGTCATCGAAGCCTTCGAAATGGTGGAAGAAGCCGCTTCTCTGGACTAATAAGAGAGAATCGTGGGGGAGAGCTCTCCCCCGCACTCCATAATTCGAGAGGCCGATGCCGCCGGAACAGAGTTCCCTGAGCATCGGCCTCTCGTTTTATCTGAGCCTGTGCAGAACATCCTGCAAAGAAAAGCCCGAAGTGCTGTCAGCACTCCGGGCTTTCATTTTATCCAATAAAAGTCTTTAGAAGAGGGGGATGGGGTTTGGGGGAGGGGGGGAAAGCCTTTCTCCAGAAAGGTTTCTCCCCCTTCCCCATAAACAAAACATCCTAATGCTGACACACGCCCCAGTCGCGGCCTTTGTCCGGGGGAAGTTCCCAGACGCGGCGGTGGAGCTGGTGCAGGAGATGCGGGTCGGTGAGGAATTCGGATTTTTCCTGCCTGCTGAGCTTCTTCGGGCCGAGTTCAAGGGCTTTTTCGAGCAGGGCGCGGTTGGATTCGGCGCGTGCTTCGCTCACAGGCTGTTCCCATACGCGGCGGCGTATGAGGGCGGTATGCAGGGCATGGACGCGGGGGATGACTACGGCGCGGGTGAAGCCGCGAGTACCCTCTATGAAGAAGGGGCAGTAGCGGTCCGGGCGCTTGGCTTCCTGATGCATATCGGCCTGTTCCGGGGCTTCGCTGAGCTCGGACGCCGTGACGAAGAGGCCCATGCGGCGGGCGGCAAGGCCCCAGCTCACTCGGCTGGTGAACACCGAGAGCGGGATGGAGAAGGCAAGGCCGAAGGCGATGGGGGAGAACCACCAGAAGAAGCCGGGGTTGATGAGCCACATCAGGCCGCCCCAGACTATGCCGAGAAGGGTACTCCACCAGTGGAAGCGGATGGCGTCTTCCCAGCTGGTGCCGGTGTCGTCGCGGTTCTGTACGTTCCAGCCCACCTTCCAGCCCAGCAGTGTGGTCACTACGAAGAAGCTGTGGAATATCATGCGGATAGGTGCGAGCATGGTGGAGATGAGCACCTCAGCGAGCACGCTCAGGCACATACTGCCGAAACCGCCGAAATTCTTGGCTCCGCCGCGGTACGTCGTGAGCAGAATGGCGAATATCTTGGGCATGAACAGCATGACGGCGGTACTGCCCAGCAGGAGCAGGGCCCACTGCGGATACCATGTAGGCCATATGGGGAACAGCGTAGGCGTACTGGGGAAGTAGGACGGCGGGATGAAGGCTTCGCTCACGGCCTGTATGGAGCTGAACACGAGGAAGAACAGCCAGAGCAGGGCAGAAGCGTAGGACATGATGCCGTTGATGAACAGGGCGCGATGCGTGGGGAAGATGCCGCCGGAGAAGATGAGGCGGCTGTGCTGGAGGTTGCCCTGGCACCAGCGGCGGTCGCGTATGAGTTCGTCGATGAGCGTGGGCGGGCTTTCTTCCCAGGAGCCGTCGAGGTCGTAGGCCAGCCATACGCCGTAGCCTGCGCGGCGCATGAGGGCGGACTCTACAAAGTCATGGCTCATGATGTCGCCGGCGAGAGGGCCGCGTCCGGGCAGAGAGGGCAGTTCGCAGTGCTTGATGAAGGGGCGCGTGCGTATGATGGCGTTATGCCCCCAGAACTGAGCGTCGCCCAGGAGCCAGAAATGCAGGCCGGTGGCGAAGATGGGGCCGTAGAGATGGTTGGCGAACTGCTGTACGCGGGCCACGAGGCTGTTCATGTTCACGGCCAGGGGCGGCGTCTGCATGATGCCCATCTCGGGGTGCAGTTCCATGGATTTCACCATGCGCACCATGGTGCGGCCGCTCATGACGCTGTCGGCATCGAAGACTATCATGTAGCGGTAGTGCGCGCCCCAGCGGCGGCAGAAGTCGGCCACGTTGCCGCTCTTGCGCTTGGTATTGTTGCGGCGGCGGCGATAGAAGATATGCCCGAAGGCATTTTCGCGGCGGCAGAATTCGTACCAGGCCTCTTCTTCGGAGACCCAGGCCTCGGGGCTGGTGGAGTCGCTGAGGATGAAGATATCGAACTTGCCGCTTTCGCCGGTGGCAACGAGGGAATGCCAGGTCGCGGCTATGCCCGCCATGTATTTATGCGGATCTTCGTTATAGACGGGGAAGAGTATGGCAGTACGGCAGTCGTCGGCAATTTCCACGGCTTCGCATCCAGCCGTGGGGGCAAAGCGGTCCACCTTGCGCATGAGCTGCCAGCACCCGGCGGCGCACATCCAGAAACCGATGGATATCCACCCGAAAAGAATGGCGAAAAGCACGGAGGTGGTCACCTTCACGGCTTCGATGCCCTGATCGGGGAAGATGTTGTACATGATGAACGCGCCTATGATGGCAGGCACGAGTATGAGCGTCATGAGCAGGGTGCGGCGGCGTCCGGCCACCTTGCCCCATTCCTTCTGCTGGAGCTGGCGTTCTGCGCTGTCTTTCCACGAGGCGCGCAGGGGCACGCTGGGCAGGGCGTTGAACAGGCGGCGGAAGGTCTTCTTGAGTATGCTCATCCAGGGCGTGCGGTCCAGCTCTTCGGGGAGCATGGTA
>JAZQMJ010000384.1:0-4695 GCA_045543435.1 Mailhella sp. | reverse complement strand
CCTGCCGCATCGAAAATTCGAGCATGGCGCTCAAGCTGTCTCCCTCTCTGGAAGAAGAAGGCCTGCGTTTCGACGTCCTGCTCCAGCGCGAAGGCAAGAAGCCCTTCTCCATCGTGGACGAAGAGCCCGAAGAGAACGGCGACGTGCCCGCCCCCGTGCATGAAGGCGCGACGTTCCATGGGCAGATGCCGCTCTGGGTCTGCTGGCATCAGGGCTTCTACCCTGTGCAGACCTGCCTGAGCCACCGCGTCATCCAGTCGCTCGTGCATCGCGGCCCCATCATCCCCCAGGAAGACATCCCCGAATTCCTCGACCGCGTGTGGACCCGCCTGCCCGCTTCCGAACTCTATGAACAGGACGAGTTCCTCAAGATCATGGAGCCGGTGTTCCAGCCTGCCACCTACAACCCCAAGCTCTTCCTCGACGAAGAGGGCAGCCTGCTCACCCTCGAAGTGCAGAACGTCTACGAGACCCTGCACGGCGAGTTCACCCTGCCCGGCCCGAACCCGGACTTCCAGACCGGCAGCTATGTTTACGAAGGCAAGACCTATCTTGTCCGCCGCAATCAGGAAGAAGAGAACGCCCTCATCTCCCAGCTTTCGGAAATGCGCTTCCAGCCCAGAAGCAACAAGCTCTGGTTCATGGAGCCGGAAGAAGCCATCTCCTTCCTGCTGGACTCCTACCCCACCCTGCTCGAGAACTGGCGCGTCTACGGCGAAGCCACGCTCTCCCGCTACAAGGTGCGCGCCTCCACGCCCGTCATCAACGCCAGCGTGGAAAGCAACGAGAAGGACAAGTGGTTCTCGCTGGATATCTCCGTGGACTACGACGGCCAGACCCTGCCTCTGGACCGCATCTGGAAAGCATGGCTCAAGGGCAAGCGCTATGTACAGCTCAAGGACGGCTCCTATGCCAGCCTGCCTGAATCGTGGCTGGAAAAGCTGGCCCACAAGCTCCGTGTGCTCGGCCTCGACCCTGTGAAGCCGCCCAAGCAGAAGTTCAAGCAGTACGAAGCCCCCGTGCTCGACAGTCTGCTCGACGACCTGCCCGGCGCCCGCGAGGACTCCTTCTGGAGCAAACTGCGCGACAACATCCGCAACTTCAACGAAGTCAAGCAGATAGAAACGCCGCGCGGTCTGCAGGCCACTCTGCGCCCCTACCAGACCCAGGGCATCTCCTACCTCAACTTCCTCAACGAATACGGCTTCGGCGGCATCCTGGCCGACGAAATGGGCCTCGGCAAGACCATCCAGACGCTGGCCTTCGTCCAGCATATGGTGAACAGCGGAGCCAAGGGCCCGAACCTCATCGTCGTGCCCACCTCCGTGCTTCCCAACTGGGACCGCGAAGCTTCCAAGTTCGTGCCCCTGCTCTCTCGCGTCATCGTCTACGGCACGCGCCGCGAGGGCCTGTTCCGCCGCATCGCTTCTTCGGATCTGGTCATCACCACCTATGCCCTGCTCCGCCGCGACATGGAAGAGCTGGAACAGCATGAGTTCAACTCCATCATCCTGGACGAAGCCCAGAACATCAAGAACCCGAACACTATAACGGCCCGTTCCGTGCGGCAGATAAACGCCAAGATGCGCCTCTGCCTCTCCGGTACGCCCATCGAGAACAACCTCTTCGAACTGTGGAGCCTGTTCGAGTTCCTCATGCCCGGCTTCCTCGGCAGCCAGCACGCCTTCCAGCGCGGCGTCATCAAGCCCATCAAGGAAGGCGACGCCGAAACTCTGGAATACCTGCGTTCCCGCGTGAAGCCCTTCATCCTGCGCCGTACCAAGGCCGAGGTGGTCAAGGACCTTCCGCCCAAGGTGGAAAGCGTCATGTACTGCGCCATGGAAGAGGAACAGGCGGAACTCTACGCCTCCCTCGCCCGCAAGCTTCGCGACCAGGTGCTGGCCGACGTGGACAAGAAGGGCATGGCCAAGAGCCAGATGTCCATCCTCGACGCCCTGCTCAAGCTGCGCCAGATCTGCTGCCACCCGAAACTGCTCAAGATGGACATGCCCGGCTTCAACGCCAACATGCCTTCCGGCAAGTTCGAAGCCTTCAAGGACATGATACTCGACATCGTGGACGAAGGGCACAAGGTGCTCGTCTTCTCGCAGTTCGTGCAGATGCTCCAGCAGATACGCAACTGGCTGCAGATGGCGGACATCCCCTTCTGCTACCTCGACGGCTCCAGCAAGGACCGCCTCGAACAGGTGGACAAGTTCAACAATACCCCGTCCATCCGTATCTTCCTCATCTCGCTGAAGGCTGGCGGCACGGGCCTCAACCTCACCAGCGCCGACTACGTCATCCACTACGACCCGTGGTGGAACCCCGCTGTGGAAAGCCAGGCTACCGACCGCGCCCACCGCATCGGCCAGTCGAGGCAGGTGTTCTCCTATAAGCTCATCTGCCAGAACACCGTGGAAGAAAAGATTCTCAAACTGCAGGAGATGAAGCGCGGCGTGGCCGAAGCTGTCATCCCCGGGCAGGATTCGTGGAAGTCGCTCACCCGAGAAGACCTCGAAATGCTGTTCGAAGTATGATCCTGAAGGCCGCTGTCCCCGCGACGGCGGCCTTTTGCTTTCTCCAGTACAGCCTCAACCTGAAAGGCGGCCCTTATGACGCTCACCGAACTGCTCAAGAACGCGAAACACGCCGTCGTCCTCACGGGCGCGGGCATATCCACCCTTTCCGGCATCCCGGACTTCCGGGGAGTGGGCGGCCTCTACCAGCGCAAGGACATAGACGCGGGCAAGCTCTTCGATATCGACTATTTCCGCCGCGATCCTTCCTATTACTACAAGCACTCCAAGGACTTCCTCTACAATCTCGACGAGAAGGAGCCCAACGTGGTGCATACGGCGCTGGCACGGCTCGAAGAAAAAGGCATCATCCATGCCGTCATCACGCAGAACATCGACCTGCTCCACCAGAAAGCCGGCTCCCGCAAGGTGCTGGAACTGCACGGCTCCCCCAAGGAGCATTACTGCATGAAGTGCGGGAAGACGTGGGATTTCGAGACCATAGCGGAAAAAGTTCGGGCTGGTGAAGTCCCTTCCTGCGATAAATGCGGCGGCATCGTGAAGCCGCGCATCGTCTTCTTCGGTGAAGGCCTGCCCGAGTACGACCTCACGGAAGCGGAACGCGAAGCCCGCAAGGCCGACCTCATGCTCGTCCTTGGCACCAGCCTGACGGTCTATCCCGCCGCGGCCGTGCCGGAGATAACCCTGCAGTGCGGCGGCAAGGTGGCCATCGTGAACCGGGACCCCACGCATCTTGACCGCTACGCATGCTGGAAGGGCAAGGATCTCAAAGCAGAATTCGAAGCACTGGAGATATGACGACTCCAGATCTGATATATCCTTAATATATGGAAACGGCCGCTGCCTCCTGAGAACTGCGGCCGTTCTTTTTTCATTCCAGCGCCGACTCAGAGAAATTTTTCTACTTTTTCTCAGATTTTTAAAAAAATATCCGCGGCTTTCCCAAACATATCCTGATGCTGAAAATTTTTCTGCTCGGGGATCAGCCACGACACATATTTGCTTATTTGGCCTTTCAGCAAAATATTTGATAAAAAGAAAACGCCCGAAGGCGCCTTCGTTTCTCCTGAGCGGTTCAGGGAGCCATCATAGCGGCAAGCTGGGCCTGACGCGCCTGGGCCTGCTTGTCCAGTGTGGCGGCCGTACAGCTCAGGAACTGTCCGAGGCAGTTGAGCTTCAGCGTATAGTACACATTCTGCCCTTTTTTCTCATCGGAAACGATATCTGCCCCCTTCAAAACGGAGAGATGGCGCGAAACCGTGGAAATATCGGCTCCGACAAGCTTCTGCAGGTCGCAAACGCACATGGGGCCATGCGAGAGAGCCTCGGCCATGAGGAGGCGGCTCGGGTGTCCGAGAGCCTTGAAGATCTTTGCCTGCGCTTCGATATATTTTCTGTTGGGCGTACGGCGGAGGAGCAGATTGTCCATTCTGTGTTCCTGCTGGCGGTGAAAGATATTTGCTTTATTTGCAAAATATACAAGACCATTCCTGTATGGTCAAGCTGGCACAAGCTGTCTCTGCAGAGGCAAACCTGCCTTTTTAACATTTTTGAAAATCAGAACCCTCTTGCACTCCTTTGAAATCCATGCCAATATGCCGCCAACTGGCAAAAGGGACAAGGCGTTAGCCCCAATTGGGCCTTCAACGCTTCATTTTTTTTACAAAGCTGAAAAATCATACCGGAGGCCCGATATGCTCAAGAAATTCTTCGTCGCCGCTCTCAGCGCCGCAGTCCTCATGACTGGCGCCATCGCTACTGATGCCCTGGCCGCTAAGTTCGCCACCATCGGTACCGGCGGCATCACCCGCGTGTACTATCCCACCGGCGGTGCCATCGCCAAGATCATCACCGCCAAGAAGTCCCAGTACAATATCCGCGCCAGCGTGGAATCCACCGGCGGTTCCAAGTTCAACATCAACGCCATCAACAAGGGCGACCTCGAATTCGGCATCGCCCAGGCCGACACCCAGTACATGGCCGTCAAGGGCCTCGGCGACTGGGAAGGCAAGCCCGTCTCCAAGCTGCGCTTCGTGTTCGCCCTCGCTCCCGAAGCCGTCACCTTCATCGCCGCTGAAGACTCCGGCATCAAGTCCATCGCCGACGTCAAGGGCAAGACCAAAGTCGGATCGTAGCCATGTCGTTCTGTGAGCCA
>JAZQMJ010000383.1:0-4009 GCA_045543435.1 Mailhella sp. | reverse complement strand
CTTCGAGGCGGAGCAGGGAGCCGTCGGGCAGGGTGCGGATGATGATCTTCTCAAACTCTTCGGCCAGCGTCATGCGTTCCTGAGCCGTCACGACGATGTTCATGGCCGAGTCTGCGGTCTGCGGAAGGTCGCCGAGCTGACCGGCCGAGACCTGCGCGTTCTGGGCTTCGACAGCGGCGGTGATGTCCGAGGGCGTAAGCTTGTAGGCGGCAAGGCGTTCCGGGTTCAGCCAGATGCGGATGGCGCGCTGGGAGCCGTAGAGGCGCACGTTGCCCACGCCGGGGATACGGGCCAGCGTATCGGAAACGTAGGTGCCCACATAGTCGATGATGTCGGGGTTGGACATGCTGCCGTCGGTAGAAACGAAGGCCAGCATGCACACGAAGTCCGTATTGGCCTTGTCCACGCGCACGCCGTTCTTCTGCACGCTGGCAGGAAGGTTGCGCATGGCAAGCTGGACCTTGTTCATCACCTGGGTCTGGGCGATGTCGTGGTTGACGGAAGGGTCGAAGGTGAGGCGCAGACGGATGGAGCCGGAAACGTCGCTGTTGGCTTCCATGTACATGAGGCCGTCGAGGCTCTGCATCTGCTGTTCGATGATCTGCGTGGCGGAATATTCCACGCCTTCAGCCGTTGCGCCGTTATAGGTGGCGGTAACGGTGACGGAAGGCGGCGCGATCTTGGGATACATGGATACCGGCAGCGTATAGAGGGCCAGCGCGCCGAAAAGCATGACGACGATGGCGAGCACCCATGAGAAGACGGGGCGGTCGATGAAGAACTGTGCCATGGCTACTTCCCTTCACCGGCAAGGGTGACCTTCATGCCGTCTTTCACATAGCGCAGGCCGTTGGTGATGACCTTTTCGCCTTCCTTGAGGCCGCCGATGACCTGCCAGGCGCGGCCTTTGGAACCGGCCAGCTTCACAGTGCGGAGCTGGGCCACGTTGCCTTCGCCGAGGATGAACACCGAGGCAGAGCCGTCGGCATTCAGGGAGACGGCAGGCTGGGGAACGAGCAGGGCCTGCACGGCGCGGCCTTCCACGAGCTCGGCACGGACAGCCATGTTCGGCATGAGCAGGTGGTCAGGGTTCTTGAAGGTGGCGCGCAGGGTAACAGCGCCGGTATCGGCAGTGACGGAAGCATCGGAGAAGTCGATCATGCCTTCGTGTTCGTAGGCAGTCCCGTCGTCGAAGAAGAGGCGGACCTTGCCGAAGGAACCGGGCTCCATCACGCCGTCGGCCATCTTGCGTCGAAGGGTGGAAAGCTCGGAAGCGGACATGGTGAGCTTGACGTACATGGGGTCGAGCTGATGGATGCTGGCCAGCATGGAGGCCTGATGCTGGGTGACCAGGGCGCCGGGGGTGACGCTGGAAAGGCCGATGCGGCCGGAGATGGGGGCCTTGATGCGGGTGTACTCGTACTGGATGCGGGCCTCATCGACAAGGGCCTTCTGCACTCGCACTTCGGCGCAGGAACTCTTGTACAGGGCCTCGAGGTCGTCATAGTCCTGCTGGGAAACGGCCTTGCGGGCAAGCATGGCCTTGAAGCGGGCCAGCTTGACCTTCAGCACGTTGTTGTTGGCCTCCACCTTGTTCATGGCGGCCTGCGCGCTCTTGTAGGATGCCTTGTAGATGGCGTCATCGATGAGATAGAGCACGTCGCCGGCCTTCACGTCCGCGCCTTCTTCGAAAAGGCGTTCCTTGATGATGCCGGAGACCTGCGGGCGCACTTCGGCAAGAAGGACAGGAGCGGTACGGCCGGTTATCATGCGGCTGTACTCCACGTCCTGAGGAGTCACGGTCATATATTCGACTTCAGTGTTCACCACCTTGGCCCGGCCGCCTTTCTGCCCGTCACAGCCGCCAGCCATGAGGAGAGCGACTGCGGAAAGGGAAAGGATGCCGAACGTGAAAGCCCTGCGGAAAGTGCTGGGGAGATTGCGCATATATACTGTCCTGCCTTGGATTTCTTCCGCCCGGAGAACAAGGATGTACCCTGCGGAAAAAGCAAACGATTTCTCTTGAGTTGCGGACACAGGCCGCATCCTGATACTATAGCAGACAGCTGGCAGGATTTCGACTCCCCCGAGGCATATTATGGCAAAATTGCCACAAAAAAACTCTGGCACTGCACTGCGCCAGTGCATATGATTTTACCATGTCCACTTCAGCGCATATCTGTATCATCGACGACGACGCCGAACTCTCCGGCCTTCTCCGCAAACGCCTTTCGGACTACGGGTTCGCTGTGAGCCATTTCCCCCACGGCGAAGCCTTCTTTGCGGCCGACGACCGCCCGCTCTTCGACCTCATCATCCTCGATGTCATGCTCCCCGGTGAAGACGGCCTGAGCATATGCCGCCGCCTGCGCGAAGCCGGCAGCCAGTGGGCCGACGTGCCCATACTCTTCCTCAGCGCGCTCGGCGAGAGCGTGGACCGCGTCATCGGCCTCGAAGTCGGCGGCGACGACTACCTCGCCAAACCCTTCGAGACCCGCGAACTCATAGCCCGCGTGAAGGCCCTCCTGCGCCGTGCCACCCGCAAAGTGCAGTGGGTGGCCGCCGAGAACCCCAGCTTCGCAGGCTGGACGCTGGACCTGCTCTCCCGCCAGCTCGTCGACAGCGAAGGCGTGGTCGTCCCCCTGAGTTCCGGCGAGTTCCGCCTGCTCTCGCTCTTCCTCGAACATCCCCAGCGCGTACTTTCCCGCGAGCGCATCATGGAGCTTTCCGCACTCAAAGGCGGAGGCATCTACGACCGCAGTATCGACACACAGATAAAACGCCTGCGCGGCAAGCTCCGCGACGACGGCCGCAAGCCCAGCATCATCGTCACCATGCGCGGCGACGGCTACATGCTCGCCTGCGACGTGGCCCGCTCTTCGTGAGGACTGCATGAAACGCCTGCTCTGGCCCGATTCCCTGCGCGGCAGGCTCATCATCATCGCCCTGTTCTGCCTCGTGCTCTTCCAGGCCGTGAACACGGCCACGCTCTTCTTCGTCCAGCACCAGCAGAGGATGAGCCGCCTCACCCTCCTCGCCAGCCAGACGGCCGAATGGTACACCATACTCAATGGGAAAAGCCCGGAACAGCGGGATGAGATGCTCGCCGCACTGGGCAAGCTCTACAACCATAAGGACTGGCGGCTCGAGTTCGATATCACGCCCAGCTTCCCCGACCCCACGTTCCAGCCGGGAAAGGAAGGCCCTATCGCCCATGCCCGCCCGCTCTTCGCCAGCGTCCTCGCCCCCGGAGGAGATCCCGTGCCTCCCTTTGAGGCCGGCTTCGTGCGCAGAGGCGACAGGCAGGGCCTTCAGCTCGCCGTACAGCTCAGCGATGGGAACTGGCTCTGCGTAACGCGGCACCGCGCCGCCACCCTGCGGCAGGAAAAGCTCCAGCATGGCGTTTTCCTTGCGGAATTCCTCGTCTTTTTCTTCATCATGTTCTGCCTGCTCTACCGCGAGACCAGGCAGCTCGAAAAGCTGAGAGCGGGCGCGGAACAGTTCGGCGAGACTCCGGAAAGCGCAGAGAAACTGCCCGAAGAGGGTTGCCGCGAGATACGCGAGACCGCACAGTCGCTCAACCGCATGCGCGGCCGCGTACTGAACAGCATAGAGGAGCGCGACAGGATGCTCTCGGCCCTGCGCCACGACCTGCGCACGCCCCTCACCCGCCTCCACCTCTGGGCCGAAGAAGCCGAACCGGAAGCCGTGCGCGACAAGCTCCTCGAAAACGGCCGGCAGATACAGGACATGGTCTCGCAGAGCATCGAACTGGCCAGCAGTCTGAACACCACGGAAAAGCAGGTGCATATGGACATCGCCGCCTTCGTGGAAAGCGTGACCGACGACTACGCCGACGAAGGCCGCAGTGTGACCCTTGCCGGCGGAACGCCCCTCAGCTTCACCATGCGTACCCGCCCCACCTGCCTGCGCCGATGCCTGTCCAACCTCATCGAGAATGCCCTGAAATACGCCAGCTCTGCCGAAGTGGCCCTGAGCCGCGACGAGC
>JAZQMJ010000382.1:0-7059 GCA_045543435.1 Mailhella sp. | reverse complement strand
GGCCGAGATCGATGCACTCCTGTATCTGCGCCTTAAGCTTGGTCGTGGGGCGCACGTCCACAGCGCCGACACCGACGAAACGCCCCTTACCCATCTCTACCACTTCTGCTATCTCTGTATTGGGTACATCACCCCAGTTAGGGCTTTTCCTGCCCCAGAGTACGGCATGGGTGATGCCGGAAGCGTCCATCTCAACGATCATAGCCTCGTAATCAGGCTTTCCGGAAAGGAGGCAGGGCGGCAGTTCGAGATTAAGATGGGCGGCCAGTGCTCCGGCGCCATCAATATTGAAAGGAACTTTTGTCTTAAGGTAGGATTTATACGCAGGACGAACTCGGCAATCGATGATCATTATCAATCCTCTCTGTGAAATGTTTGTCAAGGTAATAATGCATTTTTCATGCCATACAACAGCATTAGCCGACAGCAGGAAAAATATTCTGCTATCTCTATGAAATATTATGCAAACTGCTTATGCCGGGGCAACGCCGTTCTTTCGCCAATGGTGTGGGACATTTAAAAAATATCCATTATTACACGATGTTATAAGTGTCACTCATTCTGCCATATGCAAATACATGTTTGGACATGTTCAGACATAATCCAGCGATCCTTCATCTCCGCCGCAGATGACATGTAGGGGAAAGTCTGTGAAACCTCAAAATAATCACCTAAAATCCCAAAAGAAAAATTTCACCAATGGTATTTTTTTCGTTTTTTTCTCAGGCCAAGTACTTTTGGCATGATTTTTGCTCCTCTGACGTACACACGGAGGATACTATGGCTGATACGAAAAACATCTTCAAATGGCTTCTGTCCCTTCTCGTCCCCCTGGCCGTCTATGCTATCCCTTCTTATGAAGGAACTGGCTTGGACCCCAAAGCTCCTCTTTTCTTTGCCTTCACGGCGTGGGCTGTTACCGCGTGGATCGTAGAGACACTGCCGTCAACGGTAGTCGCATGCGTACTTACGCTTCTCTACACTCTTTTCGTAACGAAGCCAGGTGTAGCTTTCGGGCCCTGGACTACGTTCCTGCCCTGGTTTGTTCTGGCCGGCCTTATCATTGCTGATATTATGGAACGTACCGGCCTTGGCAAGCGTATTGCCCTCAGGGGCATGATCGCCATGGGCGGCTCCCTGAACAAGACGCTGATCGGCCTTGGCTTCGTCGGCCTGCTGATGGCCATACTCGTTCCTGCCGGTCAGGCTCGCGGCGTTATCTTCATCGCCATCGCTCAGGGCCTGTGTTCCGCTCTGAACCTCGACCCCCGTTCGCGTATGTCGTCAGCCATCATCATGGCCGGCTTCTTCGCGGCTATCGCCCCCAACCTCTTCTGTATGCCAGCCGGCGAAACGACTCTTCAGGCTCTGGCCGTGGTCAGTGCCGGTACCGGCGTATCCGAAACATGGTTCCACTTCTTCGTGCTCATGGCCCCCTTCAACTTCTTCTATGTGTTCGGTTCCATGATGCTCGTGCTCCTCATTAAGGGCAAAGAAACTTTCGAGGAAGAAAATAATCTCCGGGCTGTTCTTGAAATGCGCCTCAAGGAGATGGGGCCCATCACCAAGGACGAACTCAAGGTTTTCGGCATCCTTCTTGTCGGCCTCGTCTGCTTCATGACTGAGACCTGGCATGGACTTTCCGGCGCGTTCACCTTTGCTCTCATCGGTATGCTCCCCTTCCTGCCTTGCGTTGGTCTTTCCGACCAGCAGACCCTGCGCCGCATCAATGTCTCCTTCCTGATCTTCCTTGCCGGCTGTATGTCCATCGGTTTCGTCGCCAACGCCATGAAGGTTCCTGCCTGGGCTTCCAGTATCATCCTTCCCCTGCTTGACGGCACCAGCGTAACGGGCACAGTGACGCTGTCGTACCTCTTTGGCGTGCTCATCAACTTCCTGATGACTCCTATGGCGGCTGTGAGTTCCATGGGCAGCTCGCTTGGCAGTATCGCCATGCAGCTCGGCCTCGACCCCTACGTAGTCATCTACCCTTACCTCTACGGCCTCGACCAGTACATATTCCCCTATGAAATCGGCTACCTGCTCTATGCCTTCATGACCGGCGCCGTTACGCTGAAGCATATCGTTCCCGCCCTGCTTCTCCGTATGGCCATCATGCTGGCCCTTGTCCCCTTCGTACTACTCCCGTACTGGAAGCTCATCGGATTTGTCCAGTAAACTTCTGCCGCAGAGCAGCTGCTCCATGCTCTGCCCGGCCCTGCTCGATCCGCCATGCGGCCTCATGCGCCAGCATGGCGGAGCTCTCATTTTTTTGAGGGGGCAGGCTATTCCATCTCCGCAACATTCCTGACATAATACCTCTCAACAGAATATCATTCCCCACGAGCTCATCGCTCTCTCCCTGTTCTATCACCCTGAAAGCAAGTCGCAGGTCGAAATGGATAAGCAGCACATTACGGATGCTTGGATCAATTTTCAGCGCGGAAAAAAGCCCGATGGAACCGTTGTGAGCGACCTTGTCATGCGGACATGGATGCGATGCCGCGAGTATAATATCAGCCCCGAAACACCGTCCTATAGCATGGTTCCCCAGCCGCAGCTCTGCCAGGTGAAGCAGAAGACGGCCGGTCTCATCACTTCAGTGCATAACGCTGTCTCTTCCATCATCGTCCCAGGTTACGGAAAACTTTTTAACGTGGTTCTCGTGACCAGCGACGGCATCACTATCTACAAGCATGCTGCCATAGCCCAGCATAGCATCACCCCAACCAGTGAAGGTATGGCCTTCAGAGTTGATGACCCCGGCGCCTCTGCTGTATCCACATGCATACTAGAGCGTACTCCTGTTATTTTTTCAGGCGCTGAACATTATTGCAGGGCTTTTCATGGTATGCACTGCCATGCCATGCCCATCTTCGATCATTATCAAAATTTTATTGCAGTCCTGTCCATCTCTACGAGTGTACAGAACAAGTACAAGATTCCTCCTTTCCTCCCTTCCCTTATTGCGAACTACGTCGAATCTCAGAATAATATCAATAACCTGAGGAGGGAGTTTGACACAGCTCTTTCTCTGGCGACCGATGCCTCCGTCATCCTCGATCAGGATTACGCCATCCAGTACATGAACGAGCTGGCTAGAAAGTTTCTCGGTCTCGACGATGGGAATCTCTACACTGGAAAAGCCTCTTTTTCTTCCTTCCTTCGACAGATCAAGAGACTGGTCGAAATCGAAGGTGACTTCCACAGACGGGCGCTTGATATCGAACTGAAATCCGGTGGCAGTCGCATCACAACTGTCTTTGTTTCCCATAAAGAAACAGAAGATGGCCGCCACGTTCTCAACCTGTCCTGGCAACAGGGGACGAAGGCCGCGCACAAGGAAGATTCCTATATCGGGGCATACAGCTTCTCCGATATCATAGGGGAATCTCCTGCACTCTGCGAGGTTATAAAGACAGCTCGAAAGGTCGCCCAAAGTAATGCCACTGTACTTATATGCGGTGAGACCGGAACGGGTAAAGAATTGCTTGCTTCTGCCATACATAATAGCAGTGCTCGAAGTAAAAAGCCCTTCATTGCCGTGAATTGTGGGGCCCTACCCAAGGAACTCATCCTGAGCACGCTGTTCGGTTACAGCCCCGGTGCATTCACTGGAGCATCTAAGACCGGGCAGATAGGAAAGCTGGAACTGGCAGATGGAGGCACGCTTTTTTTGGACGAAATCGGTGAACTACCGATAGAAGTGCAGGTCATATTCCTGCGCTTCCTGCAAGATCGAATCGTTACCCGTGTAGGCAGTAATACTTCGAAAAAGGTTGATGTCCGTATCATTTCTGCTACGAACAAAGATCTTCTCCGGGCGGTCAGTGACGGCACATTCCGCATGGATCTTTATTACAGGTTGAACACCATCAAGATCGATCTTCCTGCCTTACGGCACAGGAAAAACGATATTCTTCTCCTTGCAGAATACTTCATGCAGAACCTAGAAAATCCTCGGGAACTCAGTCTGGCATCTTTTACCGACAGTGCAAAAAACTATTTGCTCGAATTGCCGTGGAGAGGAAACATCCGAGAACTCCAAAACGCAATTGCGCGGATTCTTCTGGAAGCAGAAAGCGACGTCGTCACTGTGGAATTTTTACAACAATGTCTTTTCCCAGAGGCTCAGAAAGAGAGCTTTGTATATGAGACTAGTTTTGAAAAGGACAGCATCATTTCGTTGATAAAAAGCTGTAACGGCAATATACGGATGGCTGCCCAAAAAATGGGTTGCTCACGCTCAGCCATGTACTATAAGCTTCATAAATATGGAATATCACTAAATAAACTAAGGTAATAATCTAAAAACTCTTTAGAAAGTCCGTATTCTACAAGCTATGTCGGCCAGCAAAAAGCTAGCCGTAGAAGATTATTTTACATTTGCCGTGATTCCTTCGCTTTTCTGTCCAACCTCATCCATCAAAATATTTTTAAAAAGTGGGTATATCTGTAGGTATTTTTATTTCTCAAAACAGCTAATCGCCAATAATTCTAACAATCTACTATCTAAAAATTTATCCCCTTGGGGGCCAAAGAGAAATCAACGCCTTACGAGAAATCGTAGGGCGTTTTTTCGTATCCGGGGCATTTGCGGCTCCGCGGCAGTTCGAGATGTGCATACATAAAACAAAAGGCATCCCCACAGGCGAGGGGATGCCTTTTGTCTTATCTTTTTCCGCTTTTTCAGAGTTGTTCGTCAGATCTTCTTCACTCGTTCTGCCGCATCTTCGGCATCGACAGCGTACAGCTCGTCGAGGAAGTGGGGCAGGAAAGTGCCGGGGCCTTTGGCGAGTCTGCCGGCTTTTTCACCGGCGGAGGCGAATACGGCCATGGCGGCGGCCGCGGCAGCGAGGGGTTCTGCGCAGGCGGCGTAGGCACCGGTGACGGCAGAGGCAGAACAGCCCATGCCCGTGACCAGCGGCATGAGCGGCGAACCGCCTTCCACGACGAGAACAGTTTCGCCGTCGGTGACGAAATCCCGTTCGCCGCTGATGCTCACCACACATCCGAAGCGTTCTGCGAGGAGACGGGCGGAGTCCACGGCTTCGCGGCTGTCGTTCAGGCTGTCCACGCCCTTGGTGGAGGACGAGGCGACAGAGGAGGGCAGGCGTTCGGCGCGGCGTATCTCGGAGGCGAGAGCCATGATCTCGGAAGCGTTGCCGCGCACTATCTGCGGCCGCACCATATCCAGAAGGCGCAGGGAGGCCTCGGTGCGCAGGCGGGAGGCTCCGGCGCCTACGGGGTCGAGCACCACAGGCTTTCCCTTGGCACGCATCAGCTTTCCGGCCTGTTCCATGCTTTCCAGCCATGCGGGATCGAGCGTGCCGATGTTGAGGACGAGGGCGGAGTCGATATCCGTAAGGTCGTCCATTTCCTCGACCGCATGGGCCATGAGCGGCGAAGCGTGGGCCGAGAGAAGGGCGTTGGCAGTGATGTTCATCACCACGAAGTTGGTGATGCTGTGTACCAGAGGTCTGGAAGCATAGACGCTTTCGATGGCGCGGACTATCTGTTCTTTCATAGGATTCAGCGGCTTTCGTTCAGTTTGAGCACGCCGGCGGCGAGCAGGCGTTCCAGCACGATGTCCAGCGGCAGGCCCACCACTGTGGACCACGAGCCGCGAATGCCCTGCACCATGAAGGCGCCGCCTTCCTGGATGCCGTAGGCCCCAGCCTTGTCCAGCGGGTCGCCGCTGTCGGCATAGGCTTCGATGAGGGGAAGGGGCCAGCTGGCGAAAGTCACGTCCGTCACGTCGTCGAAGCGTTCCACATGGCCGTCCATGGCGAGGCAGCAGGCGGTGACCACCTGATGCGTACGACCCGAAAGGCGCGAGAGCATGGCTACGGCCTCTGCCTTGTCGCGGGGCTTGCCGAGTATGTCGGAGCCGTGTTCGTCGCGGATGATGACAGTGGTGTCGGCCGAGAGTACGGCAGGGCTGTCAGTACGATGGGCGAGGGAGGCGAGCACATGGCGCGCCTTGGATTCGGCACAGCGGTTCGTATATTCGCGCGGATCTTCGCCGGGGATGGGGCGGGGCTCAGGGCAGTCCGCAGGCAGGACTTCGAAGGGGATGCCCATGCCTTCGAGGAAGGCGCGGCGGCGGGGAGAGCCGGAAGCGAGGACGAGGGGACGTAAGGTGGTGAATGCGTTGGTCATGTGTGGAATCTATCGCCTCTCCAGCAAAAAGCAACCACAGATGTGCCCATGTTCATACTTGGCGAGTCTCCATTAATGATATAGGATGAATCGTTCTTCGGCTCACAAGGCGCAAAGGTGTGCAGGGCAGGGCGGAGAACGGCGGCGAAAGGCTCTGCGCCGCGTTTTCAACCACAGGAATGTATGATGAGTGAAGCTTTCGAAAGACTGAAACAGCGTGAACAGACGCTGATGTGCCGTACCTATTCCCGCTATCCCCTGAGTGTCGTGCGCGGCAAGGGTTCGCGCCTCTGGGACGTGGACGGCAAGGAGTATATCGACCTGCTCTCCGGCATCGCCGTCATCGGCCTCGGCCACGGCAACGAAGAGATAGCGGAAGTCATGGCCGAACAGGCCCGGAAGCTCATCCATGTGAGCAATCTTTTCTATCAGGAAGAACAGCTCGACTACGCCGAGAAGCTCCTTTCCACCAGCCACGCCTCCCGCGTGTTCTTCTGCAACTCCGGTGCAGAAAGCAACGAGGCCGCCTTCAAGATGGCCCGCCGCTATCAGCGCGTGGTCAAGGGCCGCGACGCGTGGGAGATACTCACCCTTGAGAACTGCTTCCACGGCCGCACCTTCGCTACTCTCGCCGCTACGGGCAAGCACACCGAAGGCTTCGAGCCCGAGATGCCCGGCTTCGGCCGCGTGAAGTGGGGCGACCTCGACGCTCTCGAACGCGCCATCAAGCCTACCACCGCCGCTGTGATGTTTGAATCCATCCAGGGCGAAGGCGGCGTGTTCCCCGTGTCGCAGGAATATGCCGACGGGGTGGCTCAGCTCTGCCGCGACAGGGGCGTCCTCCTCATCTGCGATGAAGTGCAGGCCGGTATGGGCCGCAGCGGCAAGTGGTGGGGC
>JAZQMJ010000381.1:0-3577 GCA_045543435.1 Mailhella sp. | reverse complement strand
CCCGATATGACATCGGGCGGCGTTCTTTTTCATGGACGATGTTTGCGGAGTTTGTCCAGCATGCGCATGAAGCCGTTTTTCTTGCGCTGGGAGGCTTCCATGGCAGGAGCGGAAACGGGCTTGCGGTAGTTGGCGCGGCTTCTGGTACAGCGGCGGGCATAGGGGATGGCGCGAGCCTGCTTCTGTCTGACAGGCGCGGCTATCTCCCTCGGCTTGCTTATCTTGCGGTAAATATAGACGGCGATGGGCACACCGAGGAGCATGCCCCACATGCCCATGACGCTGTGCGCGATGTAGAGGATGATGAGGGTCATCACCGGGTTGATGTGCATCACCGAAGAAACGATGCGCGGGTTCAGCACATAGGCTTCGATGAGGTGGATGACGATGATCATCAGCACGGCCCAGAGGCCCAGCTCGATGCCTCCGCTGTTGATGGCCATGAGCACGATGGGCACCGAGGAGATGAACACGCCGAGCACGGGGATGAGGCCGCAGAGGAAGACCAGGGTGCAGAGCAGGGCCGCCGCGTTCACGCCGAGTATCTGCAGGCAGATGGCGGTGAGTATGGTGTTGACGGTGGATATGAAGAGCTGGGCGCGGAAGTTGCCGCCCACCACTTTGGCGAAGAGGGCGATGCTGTCGGCCGTTTCATGGTAGGCTTCGGCAAGGCGGGTGAAGCGAAGCTGGCGCACTCCCTGCGAGAGGCGCGGCAGGTCCAGCATGATGAGGAAGCTGAACAGCATGGCTATGAAGAACCAGCTGAAATAGTGCAGGCCCTTTTCCAGAGCGGCTCGGGCGATGTTCCAGCCGTTGAGGACGGCCGTTTCCGGCGTGACTATGGTCTTCGCCTGGGCGAGGAGCGGCGCTATGAACTCATTGCTTCCGAGGTTGGCGTCTATCCATATGCGGATGGCCTGTACGCTGTGCGGTATCTGCTCGGTGAAGGCTATGGCTTCGCTCAGAAGGCGCGGCGGCATGAGGACGAGGAAAGCCGTGACCAGAGTGAGGAATATGACATAGACGGAGACGACGATGAAACGGCGGTTCCAGCGGAAGCGGCGGCGCAGGGCGTGCGTGATGCTGGAAGTGATGAAGCACATGATATAGGTGATGAAGAGCAGGCCGAACATGTCCCGGAAAAGGTACAGGAGGGCGGCGAATATCACCCATATGAGATAGACGCGGTTGACGCGCACGAAGTCGGAAATACTGAAAGGCATCTCTCTTCCCTGTTGGTGCCGGACGCTTCCGGCAGGTGACTCATTTTTGCAACTGTGGGCGAATATAGAATATCACACCACTGTTTCGTCAAGGAAAAAAGCGGGTCACGCTCTCCCGTACGAGCGATAATCAGACGCCCGTAAAAAAAGCCGCCTCGTCTTCTGAGGCGGCTTTTCAGATGGATGAGCGTGGAGCGGGCTATATCCTGAAGCTTTCGCCGAGGTACACCTCGCGGGCGCGCTCGTTGCTGATGATCTCTTCGGTGGTGCCGGAAAGGATGATGTTGCCCTGGAACATGAGGTAGGCGCGGTCGCAGATGGACAGGGTCTCGCGTACGTTATGGTCGGATATGAGCACGCCGATGCCGCGGTCCTTGAGGCCGCGGATGAGTTCCTGGATGTCGCCCACGGCGATGGGGTCGATGCCGGCGAAGGGTTCGTCGAGCAGGACGAAGCGCGGTTCGCGGATGAGGCAGCGCGCTATCTCGAGGCGGCGGCGTTCACCGCCGGAAAGATAGGAGGCGTAGGACTTCTCGAGGCGGGTGAGGCCGAACTCTTCCATGAGCTGGTCGGCCTTGGCCTTCTGCTGAGCCTTGGTGAGATCGGTGTGCTCGAGGATCATCTGCAGGTTCTGGCGCACGGTGAGGCGGCGGAAGATGGAGCTTTCCTGCGGTAGGTAGGAGAGGCCGACGCGGGCGCGGCGGTACAGGGGCCAGGTGCTGATGTCCTGCCCGTCGAGCGTGACCTCGCCGGAGGTGGGCTTGATGATGCCCGTGATCATGTAGAACGAGGTGGTCTTGCCGGCGCCGTTGGGGCCGAGCAGGCCGACTATCTCGCCCTGCTGCATGGAAACGGAGACCTCATGCACCACTTCCTTCTGGCCGTAGCGCTTGCGCAGATGCTGAGCGGAAAGAACGGAGCCCATGCTATTTCTCCTTCTTCTCGTTGGAGAACACGGCATGGACGCGCTTCTTGGAACTGCCTTCGACCACACTGCGGTTTTCGTTCATGAAGTAGCGGATGACACTGCCGCGGATGGAGTTCTCGCCATCCTGCAGGACAGGGTCGCCTTCAAGGACGAGGATGTTCTTCTGGGCGAAGAAGGTGGCCTTTTCAGCAGTGCCCTTCTGGGTGCCGTTCTGGAAGCGCACGTTGTTCTCGGCGATGACGCGGTCGAGGTCGCCGGCGGCGTCGGACGTTTTGGAGGAGCCTTTCTTAGCTTCCTTCTTTTCTTCGCCGCTGTCCTTGCCCTTGAGGATGAGGGTGAGTTTGTCCGACCACATCTTGAATTCGCCGCGAACGGCTTCCACGCTGCCGTGGAAGACGACGGTCTTATTATCGGAGCTGTACTCCATGTTGTCGGCCGTCACGTCGACGGGGAGGTTGGAGTCTCCGCCGGGCAGAGGAGCGGCCCACGCCGGGGAAGAGAGGAGAAGGGCGGCTAGAAGGGCGAGAAGATGTTTTTTCATGTCAGCTGGCCTCCATGGCATCTTTGGCGGCATCGGAAGTTTCTTCGGGAGAGGCTTCTTCCTGTTTCGGGGGGTACCAGCGCATTTTCACGCCGTGGTCGCCCATGAGAGTGTTGGTATTCAGGTCCCAGGTCATGCGCGCGCAGGAGCCGGAAAGTTCAGGCCCGTCCAGATTCGCGCCGCCGGGAAAGGTGAGCTTGTTGAGCTGGTTGAAGAAAACGGCATAGTCGCCGGTGAGCACGTTCTCTTCATGCTGGGCGCGCACGTCTTCCGACATGGAGACCTTCTGGTTCCCGTCCTCCACGCGGCCTATCTTCGAGGTGGCGTGTACGATGCGGGGAGCGCCCTTGCTGTCGTTTTCCATCATATAGACGATGTCGGGCTCGCGGATGGTGACATCGCCTGAATCCTGGTTCAGGGTGGCCCATTTGGCTTTGAGGTCGAAGCTTTTCCGCCCTTCCTGCCCCTGGCTGAGGGTGAGGTCGCGTATGGCGAGGTCCACAGTGCTGGCCACTTCGGCGGGCGGATCGGAGAGCAGCTTGTCGAGGTCGGCCGAACGCACCACGTCTTTCAGGGCATGTATGGACTGGCTGGTCTTCCAGCTCATCCAGCCGTACCAGCCCCCCCAGACGAGCAGGCCGACGGCGGCGAGAGCCAGAGTTCTGCGGAGTGATGCGTTCATATGCGGGCCGGTCCGGTAGCCGCAGTCCAGAAGTCTGCGGGGTTCTTGCCGTCGAGACGGGCGTTGAGGAGGAATTCTATGGCTTCACGCACAGCGCCGTCGCCGCCTCGGGCGGCGGTGACGTAGCGGGCTTCTTTCTTCACCTGGGCCACGGCGTTGGCCACGGCGATGGGCATGCCCACACTGCGCATGGGGTCGAGGTC
>JAZQMJ010000380.1:0-4425 GCA_045543435.1 Mailhella sp. | reverse complement strand
TTTATGAGCTGCGGGCCGAAACCGCTCACCGGAAAATGGTGGTCGGTGCCAAGCAATTGCGCAAGGCCCTTGCCTCCGGCTTCCTCAACGCCACCGAACTGGCCGACTACCTCGTGACCAAGGGCATGCCCTTCCGCGAGGCCCATCACGTTTCCGGCCGCTCCGTGGCCCTTGCCGAAGAAAAGGGCTGCGGCCTCGAAGACCTCAGCCTTGAAGAACTGCGCGGCCTCAGCGAACTCATCGAAGAAGACGTGTTCGTGGCCCTCGACTACGACACCGCCGTGGCCCGCCGCAACGTTCCCGGCGGCACCGGCCCGCAGTCTGTGGCCCGCCAGCTCGAGAACATCAAGGCCTGGCTCGGCGACAAGGACTGAGCATGGCAGAAAAGAAGAAGCGCGTCCCCGCTACTCCCGAAGAGACCCGGCACCTCCTGCGCAAGGCCGTGAGCTGTGCGCCGCGCCCTCTGCCCGCCGGCTTCTTCCCCGGCCTCATGGCCCGTTCTGAAGAGGAGGGCTGTGCCCGCGCCGATATGCTCGATACGCTGGACGAGTGGCTGAACTACGGCTACTGCCGCATCATCGACCCTATCTCCCAGGATATCGAGATAACGGCGGAAGGCGAGAGCTTCTTCTACTAGCCCCGGCTCCCCACGCATAAAAGTAAAGCCCCGTGCTGACGATGTGTCGGCACGGGGCTTTATCGTATCTTATGAACTAGTTAGAACAGGAAGAGGGTGGCGAGCCCGAGGAAGATGAAGAAGCCGCCGGAGTCGGTGGGGGCGGTGAGGAAGATGCTGGAGGCCTGGGCCGGGTCGCGGCCTATGTAGCGCAGGACGAGCGGGATGGCGCCGCCGGCGATAGCTCCGAGGAACATATCCAGCAGGAGAGAGAAGCCCATGACGAAGGCGAGCAGGTTGTTGCCGCTGAGGAGGAGCACGCCGAGGTAGGCGAGCAGGGCCATGACTATGCCCGTGCCGAGGCCGATCTTGCTCTCGCGCACCACAGCACCCCACGAACGCTTGGAATCGAAGCTTTCGGTGGCGAGCTGGCGGATCATCACGGCGAGGGCCTGCTGGCCGGTGTTGCCGGCCTGGTTGGCCACCATGGGCATAAGCACGGCGAGGAGCGCCATCTCGGCGATGGAGCCTTCGAAGAGAGAGACGATGAAGGCCGAGAGCGACGAGGTGCACATATTGATGATGAGCCACGGCAGGCGGATGTTCACCGAGCGCGTCCACGGGGTGTCCACAGTCTCGTCCTGACCTGCACCCACCATGCCCAGCATGTCGGAGCTGGCTTCCTCGAGCACGATGTCGAGGACGTCGTCGTGGGTGATGACGCCCATGAGGTGTTCCTCGCGGTCCACCACGGGCAGGCAGATGAAGTTGTAATGCGCAAGTTCGCGGGCCACTTCGGCCTTGTCGGCGTCAAACTGCACGGAGATGACGTCCTGCCTTCCCACCATGTCTTCCATGGCAGTGCCCGGGCGGGCGAGCATGAGGTCGCGCAGGGAGACAACGCCCTTCAGGACTTCTCGGTCGTCCACCACATAGACGTAGTAGGGCATCTCCTTCTCTTCGAGCTCGCTGCGGATGAGCTGGATGGCTTCGTCCACCGTGGATTCGAAGGGGGCCATGATGATCTCGGTGTTCATCACGCCGGCGGCGGTGTCCGGGTCGAAGGAGAGCAGGTTTCGGAGCTGGTCGGCGTCTTCCTGCGGCAGGTTGCTCAGCAGTATGTCGCGGTGGTCCTCGTCCACTTCCTCGAGGATGTCCACGGCGTCGTCAGGGTCCATCTCGGCGATGATCTGCGCGGCGTCGTCGGCGTCCATGCTTTCGAGAACGTCACTGGCCATCTCTTCGTCGAGTTCGGCGAGGGCCTCGGCGGCTTCTTCGGGGGAAAGGTGCGAAAGGACGCAGACCTGCTTGCTCAGCGGCAGGTCTTCGAGGTGTTCGGCTCGGTCGGCGGCGTGCACGAAGTCTTCGGAGTCGATGTCGCTGCCGCAGCGGCGTATGGCTTCTTCCACATCGCTGTTATCATCGGAGCGGTCATCGTCGCTGGCGTAGTCGGAGGTGTCGCCGGGGTTCCAGGCGTATTCCTGCTCTTCCTGCTTGCCGTCTTCGCCGGAGACTGGTATTTCCTTGCTGACAGCTTCGATATCGGGATCTTCGGCGGAGGCCGGAAGGACTTTTTCCAGCGTGGAGTCTGTGAGATTGCTCATTCTATGCATTTCCTCCGAACTCTCTTGACGAATCTCGAGAGGTCGCCTAGCCTGTTTATTCAAGCTGATTCTGTGAGCAGGATCGCTGAACCTTCACTCCAATGGAAAGGATACGTAACGGACATGTCTGAAGACGTTTTTGAATATCACGCCCACGCCGCCGGGGCAAGTGTGAAAGCCGCCCTCGAGCGTGTGGATCAGAGCCGTTTCCCCTATCCGGTGCTCCATGTGGAGCCCCCTTTCTCCGTTCCCGCCGATACGGCCGCCGCGCTCTCTCCTGACGCCTGCGATTTTGCCGCCGATCTCATCCGCATGTCGCTGGAAGAAGACGGGCCGGATCTCACCAGCCTCGGCATCTTCCCTCCGGACGAAGTCTCTTCCGCCTACATCGTGGCCAAGCAGGATACTGTCGTCATCGGCCTGCCCCTCGTGAGCCTCGTGCTTTCCATGGTGGGCATGGATCCCGCTGGCTGGACCGCTGAAGTGGAAGAAGGCGCCGTGGTCAAGAACGGCACGGTGATCCTTCGCCTCAAGGGGCATACCAACCAGCTCCTGAAAGCCGAACGCATCATCCTGAACCTCATGACTCATCTTTCCGGCGTGGGCAACCTTACCCGCGAATATGCGGCCAAGCTTGAAGGCACGGGCGTGCGCCTGCTCGATACCCGCAAGACCCTGCCCGGGCACCGCTACCTCGAAAAGTACGCCGTGCGCGCGGCTGGCGGCTGCAATCACCGCATGAACCTCACCGATATGCTCATGCTCAAGGACAACCACATCGACGCCGCGGGCTCCATCACCCGTGCCGTGGAGTCCCTGCGCGAATGCTGGAAGCCGTGCCCGCCCATCGAGGTGGAATGCCGCGACTGCGACGAAGTGCGCGAAGCCGTGGCCTGCAGGGTCGAACGCATCATGCTCGACAATATGAGCCCCGCCGAACTTGCCGAAGCCCTTCCGCTCATCCCCCGCGACATCGAGGCCGAGATAAGCGGCGGCGTCACGCTTGAGACCATCCGGGTGCTGGCTCTGGCCTGCCCGGAACGCCCGGCCGATTTCATTTCCGTGGGCCGCATCACCCATTCCGCTCCCTCTGCCGACTTCTCCATGAAGATGGAACGCGGCAAGGCATAACGAACACTCTCCCTGCCTCCGGGCAGGGAATACTCTTTAAGGAAAGAACATGGATCAGAACAGCATCGCCTCCCGTATCGAAGCCATCCGCAAGAAGTACGGCTCCGACCTCGTCATCCTCGGCCATCATTATCAGGCCGACGAAGTGGTGGAGCATGTGGACATCGTGGGCGACTCCCTTGAGCTGGCCCGCCGCATCCCCGATATCGAAGCCCGCAACATCGTCTTCTGCGGCGTGTTCTTCATGGCCGAATCCGCAAGCCTGCTGGCCCGCCCCGGCCAGAAGGTCTTCCTGCCCGACCACAGCGCCGACTGCGCCATGGCCCGCATGGCCAAGGCCGAGGATGTGGAGAAGGTCCTGGAGAAGCTCGCCGCTTCCGGCCGCAAGGTCGTTCCTCTGGCCTATGTGAATTCCTCTCTCGCCGTGAAGGCCGTGGTGGGCCGCTTCGGCGGTGCCGTGTGCACGTCCTCCAACGCCAAGGTCATGCTGGAATGGGCCTTCAAGCAGGGCGACGCCGTCCTCTTCCTGCCCGACCGCAACCTCGGCCGCAACACAGCCAAGCAGCTCGGCGTGCCTGCCGAACTCCAGGTGGAGATCGACGCCGCCGGCAAGAAGCTCGACACTGAGGAAGCCAGGAACGCCAAACTCCTGCTCTGGCCCGGCTGCTGCCCCATCCACGAACAGCTCATGAAGCCCGAGATGGTCACGGAATTCCACAAGCATTTCCCCGGCTGCCGTGTGCTCGTGCATCCCGAATGCTCTCCTGAAGTTGTTGATATCTGCGATGGTTCCGGCTCCACCGCCTTCCTCATCAAGGAAGCCGAGAAGGCCGCCGCGGCCGGCACTGAGCCTGCCCTGTGCATCGGCACCGAGTTCCATCTGGTGCGCCGTCTCATGGATCGCCACGCCGACCGTATCAATATCATCCCGCTGGCGCAGGCCTCCTGCTCCGACATGGAAAAGGTGGACGCGCCCCGCCTTCTGGCCACGCTGGAACAGCTCGAAAGCGGTGCAGGCGCGGTGACGGTGGCCGAAACTCTCAAGGCTCCTGCCCGTGCTTCGCTGATGCGTAT
>JAZQMJ010000379.1:0-3208 GCA_045543435.1 Mailhella sp. | reverse complement strand
CCCCCATGGTGCGCATCATGTCCAAGAACACCGGCTTCAAGCTGAAGGAAATCTACGAACTGTTCCCCTCCGGCCCCGGCAAGGGCGCCTGCAAGATGGCTGGTCTCCCCAAGCCCACCGGCTGCGTGTAAGCCGTATCTTGCGAACAGTCGCATAGACGCATTAAAGACGGAAGAATTCGTTCTTCCGTCTTTTTTTGCTCCTATCCCCCTGCCTTTCTACTTGCTTCACCAGTGGTTAGCTGATAGAAAGGAATCGACCGATTCTACTGAAACTTTTTTTTCATAGGAGGCATTCCCCATGAAAATCCGTACTTCTCTCCTCACCCTCGCTCTCGTCATGGGCCTCGCCGGCGCTTCTCAGGCCGCCGACCTCGTCCGCAAGGTGGACAGCTTCGACCTCGTCGCCGACCAGTCCGGCTCCATGATGATGAAGATGGAAGGCTCCAAGATGACCAAGGCCGCCGGCGCCAAGCAGGTGCTCGCTTCCGTTGTCGAAGCCCTTCCCGACCTCGGCTACAAGGCCGCTGCCCACACCGTGGCCCCCGCCGGCACTGTGAAGGCCTATGGTGATTTCGACCGCGCCGCCATGAAGGACGGCCTCGCCGCCCTCAAGACCGAAGGCAAGATCTTCGGCCAGCTGACCCCCATGGGTGACGGCCTGAACACCATTGCCGGCACCTATGCCGACATGGCTCGCCCCACCGCCGTGGTGCTCGCTTCTGACGGCGCCAGCAACGTTGGCATCGACCCCGTCGCCGAAGTGGCCGCCATCTACAACGCCAACCCCGGCCTCTGCTTCCACGTCGTGTCCTTCGCTGACACTCAGGAAGGCCAGGCTGTGCTCGACAAGATCGCCGGCCTCAAGGACTGCTCCGTGTCCGCTAAGGGCGCCGACCTCCTCGCCGACCAGAAGGCCCTGAACCAGTTCGTGGCCGACGTGTTCTACGGCGAAGGCGTTGAAGACGCCCTCGTGCTGCACGGCGTGAACTTCGCCTTCAACTCCTACGCCCTCGACGCCAAGGCCAAGGGCGTGCTCGATGAAGCCGCTTCCGCTCTCAAGGGCAAGAACGTCAACATCACCCTCGAAGGCTGGACCGACTCCATCGGTTCCGACGCTTACAACATGAAGCTCTCCCAGAACCGCGCCAGCGCTGTTAAGGCTTACCTCGTGGAGCAGGGCGTTCCCGCTTCCTCCATCAATGCTATCGGCAAGGGCAAGTCCTTCAAGTTCGATAACGCCACCGAAGAAGGCCGTTACCTGAACCGCCGCGTGGAATTCATCTTCAACTAATCGTTGGACTGAATAGACATTCCCTGAAAGGCCTGGCCCCGTGCCGGGCCTTTCTCGCATGCCCTCTGGAAAAGTTCACGGAGAACCTTCATGATGCGTAGATTTTTCCTGTGCCTCGTTCTTGGCGCGGCTGTGGCCTTCGCTCCCTGCGATGCCGAAGCCAAGAAGAGCAAGGCCGCCCCTCAGAACAGTGCGGCCGTAGAGAAGAGCCAGGAGCAGATCCAGGCTGAGCTCGACGCTTTCGTTCTCAGCTATGTGGACACCGCCAACAAGCGTCTGTCCGTCAATCGTTCCAAGCCCCGTGTGACCAAGGAGAACGGCAAGTACGTCGCCCGTTTCACCGAGATAGACCGCACGAGCGTGACCGCCGAAGTTCGCCCCAGCAAGAGCAGGCATTTCCAGTACGTTGCCCGCCTCCGCTACCATGAGATGAGCTACGAGTGCGAAGGCAAGACCCGTAAGGCCGCCCTGAAAGGCCCGTGGAAATGCACCAGCGTTCGCCGTCTCACGGAAATGCCCCGCTATGTGAAGGGCAAGTGGGAAAACTGATATCTCTGCAAAAAAAGCGAAGGCCTCCGGAAAAAGGAGGCCTTCGCTTTTTTATGCCGCGTGGTGCGCGTTCAGTTTTTCGAACGGGGTATCTGGCTCAGCACCGCGCCGGAGAAGATGAGCGCCGCGCCCAAAGCCTGCCACAGGCTCATGGTCTCGCCGAGCAGGGCCACGGAGAAGAGCACGGCGGAGAGCGGCTCCACATAGCCGCACACGGCCACAGTCTGCACCGGGAGCTTGCCTATGGTGGAGAAGTACAGCCAGCAGGCGTAGCCGGTGTTCAGCAGGCCGAGCACGAGGATGTACGGCCAGTCGGCGGCGGCCACGTCCAGCGAGAGGCCCTGCTTCCACAGCAGGAAGGCCGACACTGTGGCGAGGGCGGCCGCGAGCTGGAGAAGCGTGTTCTCCATGCCGGAAACGCCGCGCGCCTTCTTGTTGAAGATGACCATGGCCACATAGCACAGTGCGGCCATGATGCCGCAGGCCAGCCCCCACAGCGAGCCTCCGCCCGCCAGCGGACCGTTCAGGAGCGCCGCGCCTGCCGCCACCATGCCGAGGGCCGTGACCTTGAGGCGGGTGAGCCTTTCCCCGAAGAGCAGGGGCGAGAGGGCCACCAGTATCACCGGGCCGCAGTAATAGGTGAGCGTGGCGAAGCTCACGCCTATCTGCGTGAAGGCTTCGTAAAGGAACATCCAGCTCGCGCCCATGGCCACGCCGGAAGCGGCGATGAGCAGGGCGGAACGCCTTTCCCGGAACAGCTCCAGAGGCTTGCGCGCCGCGAGGACGATGAGGCCCAGCAGGAGCGAGCCCAGCAGACAGCGCAGGAAGACGATCTCGTAGCTCGTCAGGGAGATGCGGCTGGCGACTATGCCGTTGGAGCCGAAAAGGAGCAGGGAGAAAAGGTGCTTGGCAAGGGCTATGTTCACAGTGGCCTCTCTTCATGGCGTTGGGGAGACCTTAGCACCTTGCGCTTGATTTGAAAAACAAATGTTTTTCATGTAGAGCATGAGTAAAACAGATGTTTTTTTCTGGGATAGAGGCGGAAAACTCATGGATAGCCATTTTCTCAAATATCAGGCCTTCATCAAGACTGTGGAGCTGGGTTCCTTCACGCGGGCGGGAGAAGCTCTTTTCCGTTCGCAGTCCGGCATCAGCCGCATGATAGACGACCTTGAGCGCGAATGGAGCGTCACCCTGCTGGAGCGAGGACGTTCTGGAGTGAATCTCACCTCCGAAGGGCTTCGTCTCCTGCCTCATGTTCGCCGCGTATGCGAAGAACAGCGTCTTCTTCAGGCTCAGGTGGACGAACTGAACGGTCTGCACTCTGGCCTTATCCGCATCGGTACTTTTTCCAGCGTGGCTACCT
>JAZQMJ010000378.1:0-2291 GCA_045543435.1 Mailhella sp. | reverse complement strand
AGAGACCTTTTTCAAAAGGTCCTTTCCCCCTTCCCCGCTATCTCACATTCTCATTTCTTCCCCGGCATGACCTCCGCGCACCTGTTCGCGGGGATGTCCTCCGCCTTCAGGGCCGTGGCGCAGGAGCGGCGGGCGGGCTTGGCGTCCGCGGCGGGCTTGCGGGCGCGGGGCTTCTTTCCATCCTTAATAAGAGGTTCTTCAACAGGCTCGGGGTCGGGGGCGCGCTGGAGCACCAGGACTGTGAGGGGCGGGACGTACACGGTGATGTCCTGCATGTCGATGCCTGTGGCGGCGTCGCTGAAATGCTCGGCGGGGTTCTTCTGCGGGTCGAGGTTGCCGTGGCCGCCGAAGCGGGGCTCGTCGGAACTCAGTATTTCCACATACTTGCCGGGCTTCACGCTGATGCGGAACTCCGGCTCGGCGCGCGTTTCGTGGAAGTTGAAGGCGAAGACGAGGTCGCCGCGCATGAAGGCCAGCAGGCGGCTGTCCTCGTGCACCATGCGGTAGAAGGGCTCCCAGCCGTACCACTCCTCATGCTTGGCCACGAGGTCGAAGAGCTGGGCGCGGTCCCAGCGCGAGAGCGAGGCGTAGAACGAGGCCTCGTCCTCGGTGAGGTGCCACTGCCTGTGGCCGTGCTCGGCGTCGTCCAGCCATTCGGGGTGGCCGAATTCCGCGCCCATGAAGTTCAGCCAGCCGGCGTGGGCGGAGTTCAGCGTCACCGCGCGCATGAGGCGGTAGAGAGCCACGCCGCGCGTTTCGTTCCATGTGGCGTTGAAGGGGCTCATGCGCGTGTACATAGCGTCGCCGATGAGCCGCCAGATCATGGCGTCGTCGCCGTTGATGCACTGGTCGTGGCATTCCACATAGCTGATGGTGCGGTCGTACACGCGGTGGTTGGTCATCTCGTACCAGAGTTTCTCCATGGAATCCGGGGTCTTGATGAACTTGGCCCAGAAGTCCGGTATGCCCATGGCGAAGCGGTAGTCGAAGCCGAGGCCGCCCTCGTGCGGCGAACAGGTGAGGCCGGGCATGCCGCTGAATTCCTCGGCGATGCTGACGGCTTCCGGCCGCAGTTCGTGGATGAGCGTGTTCGCGAGGCAGAGGTAGAGCTCGCCGTACACGTTGGTGCGGGGCTTGCCGTCCCTGCCGTAGAAACAGCGGCCGACGTGGCAGAAGTCGTCGCCTATGCCGTGGTCGAGGTAGAGCATGTTGCCCACGGCGTCGAAGCGGAAGCCGTCCACCTTGTAGTCTTCCATCCAGTAGCGGCAGTTCGAGAGCAGGAAGCGGCGGGCCATTTCCTTGGAATAGTCGAAGCTCGGCGTGCCCCACTGGTTGGACTTCTTGTCGAAGAGGTAGCGGCTGGTGTCGTAGCTGGCAATGCCCTGCTCGGCGTTGGTGCAGGCGTGGCCGTGCGTGATGTCGAGGATGACGGCGATGCCCAGGCGATGCGCTTCGTCCACGAGGCGTTTGAAGTCGTCGGGCGTGCCGTTGCGGGAGCTGGGCGCGAAGTAGCTGCTCACCTGGTAGCCGAAGGACTTGTACAGCGGGTGTTCGAGCACGCCCATGAGCTGGACGGCCGTGTAGCCGCTCTCGGCGATGCGTTTGAGCGTCTTTTCGGTGAACTCATCGTAGGAGCCGACCGCGCCTTCCTTGCGGTGGCGGGCGTCTGCCGCCATGCCGATGTGCGCTTCGTAGATGCGCGGAAAATGCAAAGCGCCGGGGGCGGCGTGCCGGAACTGGTAGGGCTCGGCAGGGTCCCAGAGGCGGGCGCACCACTGGTTCGGGTCTTTCGGGTCCTGCTCCACCCATCTGGCGAAGGCGGGCACGCGGCGCTGTACTTCCGGCCCTTCGCCCTGCAGGCGTATCTCGAAATAATCGCCGTGGGACAAGGCTTCGCGGGGAAGGAAGAGCTGCCAGAAGCCGTCGGCCATGCGGACGAACTCATGGTCGGGCGTGCGCTGGAAGCCGTTGCGGCTGGTGGCCAGCCACACGTTGGAGGCGGCGGGCATATGTTCGGTGACGCGCCACACGGGCTTGCCGAAGGTGTCGAACTCGGCATGAACGCCGAGCTTTCTGTGCAAAGAGGAGTAGGCGGCCAGAGAGCCCCAGCCGCGCCGGATGCGCTCGTATTCCTGCTGGAAGTTCTTGGTGCGGAAGCGGAGGAAGGAGTGGTATTCGGTGAGGGAGGAGTCTTCGAAGGGATTGCGCATTTCGCCGCTCCTTGCTGTGAGGCGGAAGGGATTCTTTCCTTAAATATAGCCCAGATGCAGGGCGAAGGGAAGAGGGAGGGG
>JAZQMJ010000377.1:0-1836 GCA_045543435.1 Mailhella sp. | reverse complement strand
CCTCCCGGAAAAGGAGACCGCCATGAAAAAGCTCGTCATCGCTTCCGACATACACGGCTCGGCCCACTGGTGCCGCAAAATGCTCGAACGCTTCGCCGCCGAGAGCGAAGGCTTCGCCCCGGGCGAGGTGCGCCTTCTGCTCCTTGGCGACGTGCTCTACCACGGCCCGCGCAACGACCAGCCCGAAGCCTACGCGCCCAAGGAAGTCATCGCCATGCTGAACCCCCTGCGCGAAAGCCTGTTCTGCGTGCGCGGCAACTGCGACGGCGAAGTGGACCAGATGGTGCTGGACTTCCCCATCATGGCCGATTACGCCGTGTTCGAGCTCTTCGGCCGCCGCGTGTACGCCACGCACGGCCACCGCTGGAACGCCGCCACGCCCCCGCCCCTTTGCGACGGCGACGCCCTGCTCTACGGCCATTTCCACATCCCCCTGTGCGAAGAGAAGCCGCTCCCGAACGGCGGCGCGTTCCTCGTGCTGAACCCGGGCTCGACCTCCATCCCCAAGAACGGCAGCGCCCACAGCCTCATGGTGTGGGACGAAAGCGGCCTGCGCTGGATAGACCTCGCCAGCGGCGAGACGTACCAGAGCCGGGAAGCCTAGTCCGCCCCTGGACCTGAGATACAGCGAAGCCCCGTTTCCCATCCGGGAGGCGGGGCTTTTTTTGTAGCGAGTTATCTTCCTTCGAGAAGAACGCCGCCTGTCTAGCCGGGGAGCTTCGGGCGTTCGCCTCCTTTCTGCCAAGCGTCCGGGAGCGTCGTTTTTCCTGACTCCTCTTCCCTTCGCCAAACAGGTCGGGAGCCTCGCGCCCCGATGCCCATCCAAGGGCGCAGTTCCGCAGTCGCTGGCGGCTTTCCGAAGCACTTCTCCCGGAGACAAAACGCTGGGCAAGCCGCGCCTAGTCAGCGCCGCGCCTTCCAACGAAAATCGGGACGGCTCGAGGAGCGGTGCCTGACACGGAGGCTTTTCCCAAAAGCCGAACGTGACAGGATGCGACGAGTGGGGACGACCTGAAAGGAAGGGGTGGTCCGGGGGATGGAAGGGGGCGCAGGAGGGGAAACGCAGTTTCCCATAACGCGCCCGCCTTCCCCTGTCTGGAAGACTCACCACTAGAAAAGTAAGGCTGACTTTCCGCCAAACACGCCGGGAGCGTGGCGGCACGACAGCCCGCCCGGAGGGCGTTCCCCCATCCCCACACGCAAAAAGCCCCGAAGTCATCGAGACTCCGGGGCTTTCCTTTATCTTGCATCCGGGCCGCAGGCCCTTCCGCTCACCTTACGCGAAGTAGAGGCGGGCGGAATCGAAGAGGTGCAGGTCGTAGTTGCCGGGCACGTTCTTGTAGCAGCCGGGGCTCACGCGTTCGGAGTGGCCCATCTTGCCGAGCACGCGGCCGTCGGGGGAGGTGATGCCTTCGATGGCCCACACGGAGCCGTTGGGGTTGAAGTCCACGTCCATGGTGGGGTTGCCGTCGAGGTCAACGTACTGGGTGGCTATCTGGCCGTTGCGGCACAGGCGGTCCAGCAGGG
Organism: Mailhella sp.; assembly: GCA_045543435.1. Classification (GTDB taxonomy): domain Bacteria; phylum Desulfobacterota; class Desulfovibrionia; order Desulfovibrionales; family Desulfovibrionaceae; genus Mailhella. Next base: position 309 of record JAZQMJ010000377.1, on the reverse strand, counting down.
CGGGCCCGCAGAGGAAGCGGCCTTCGCCGTGGGAGATGGGCACGTTCACCACGTCGCCCACGTTCACGCGGGCCAGCCACGGCGAGTTGTTGGAGGCGATGCGCGTACGCACGATCTTGGACTGGTGGCGGCTGATGACGTTGAAGCTCAGCGTGGGGCAGTGGGCGTCGGTGTCGATGATTTCACCGAAGGGCACGAGGCCCAGCTTGATGAGCGCCTGGAAGCCGTTGCAGATGCCCAGCATGAGGCCGTCGCGGTTTTTCAGCAGATCCATAGTGGCCTCGGTGACTTCCGGGTTGCGGAAGAAGG
>JAZQMJ010000376.1:0-1761 GCA_045543435.1 Mailhella sp. | reverse complement strand
GCATAGGTCAGGCTGGCGGCAGCAAAGTCGGACACGATATGGCCTTCGCGGGGAGCAAGTTCCACCACGTCGAAAGCGATGAGGGTGCGGCCCTCGATGGCCTTCTGGGCAAGATCGAGAGCCTGGTACCAGCCGAGGCCGCCGGGCACGGGAGTGCCGGTCTCGGGCATGATGGAAGGATCGAGGCCGTCCACGTCGAAGGTGATGAAGACATTCTTCGGGAAGTCGGCAGGAATGAGCTCCTCAGGCATGCCGCTGCGGCAGAGGAAGGGAGCGTCCCAGCTCACCACGCCGTGTTCCTTGCGGGCTTCCAGCTCTTCCTTGCAGAAGATGCGGTTGCCGAGCTGGACCAGAGGCAGACCGAGATCCTTAACAGCGCGGCGCATCACGCTGGCATGGCTCCACTTGCTTCCTTCGTAGCTGTCGCGCAGGTCGGCATGGGCGTCGAACTGCACCACACCGAAAGTTCCGAAGCGTTCCTTGAGGGCGGCCATCACGCCATAGGTGAGGGAATGTTCGCCGCCAAGCACAACGGGCATGGCATTGCAGTCCAGAGCGGCAAGGACGGCGCGGCGCACATTGTCCATGACTTCTTCAGGCTCGCCGGAGCAGTCCACAGGCTCGTGAGTGAAGATGCCGCCTTCGCCGGGGAAGCTGATGCCGTCGTAAAGTTCGAGCTGATCAGAGGCGTCGAGGATGGCTTCAGGGCCATTGGCAGTACCGCCGGCGTAGCTCACCGTAGCTTCATAAGGTACGGGGATGACGTGGAAACGGGCCTTTTCAGGTTCGCAGGCCGGGACTTCGGAATCAAGGAAGCGGTTCTGGTATTCTTTCAGCATAGCGTTGACGTAAAGGTCGAAGGTTCCAGCCCGGTAAGATCCGGGCATTTTTTATGCGGCAGGGAGAGGTCATTCCCCGGAATTCTTCTTGTCTTCGGCGAGAGCGCTCAGGCGGGCCATCTGGCGGCATATGCCCATGAAGATGTCCATCTCATGGCGGCGCAGGTCGGCCCGATCGAAGAAGCGGGCAAGCGGCAGGAAGAAATGGTCAGGGTTGTCGCGCGGCAGGGTGTTGATATCCATGAGCGTTTCCTTGAGCGTACGGAAGAGCACATCGCGCTCTTCGCTGGTGACGCGGCGGGAAAGGCTGGGATGGCTGTCGATGCGGGCCGTGTCCGGCAGGGCGAGATAGCACTCGTACATCATGAGGAGCACGGCCTGCGCAAGGTTCAGCGAAGAGGCGTCGGGAGCCGTGGGAACAGTGACGAGGCGGTTGCAGTTCTCCAGATGTTCGTTGCTGAGCCCGCGGTCTTCAGGGCCGAAGAGTATGGCCACCTGTTCGCCCTGGGCAAGGCGTTCGGCTATCTCGGAGGCGACCTGACGCGGCATGAGTATCTGCTGGCGTGCGCCGCCGGTGCGGGCCGTGGTGCCCACCACGAAAGTGCAGGGGGCAACGGCGTCCTTCACGGATTCGGTGACAGTGATGCTGTCGAGCAGAGGCTGGCCCTGGCTGGTAGCAAGGGGAAGGGCCTTGTCGTAGTTCCAGCGGCGAGGTTCGGCCAGGAAGAGGGGAGAGTGGCCGAAATTCGACGAGGCGCGGGCGGCCATGCCGATATTTTCGGGGAAATTGGTCTGTACCAGCACGATGCGCAGGTTCTGCATCATGCGGGCGATGTCGGCGGGGTGTTTCATAGGCAAGTCGGGCGGAGCCCGCTCCTTCTTTCCTTAATTAAAGAGAAGGGGTGCTCGAGGCGGGAAGATC
>JAZQMJ010000375.1:0-1890 GCA_045543435.1 Mailhella sp. | reverse complement strand
TGGCTACGATCCGACTTCGGCGTCCTGCCCGTGCTGAACCGCAAGGCCGTGGAATTCGCCTCCCGCATGGCCATGGCCATCGACGCGAAGATCAACCAGCGTTCCCAGTTCGCCCGCAAGAACTACTTCTACCCGGACATGCCCAAGGACTACCAGATCTCGCAGTTCGAGCTCCCCCTCTGCGAACACGGCCACCTCGACATCGCCGTGAACGGCCAGAAGAAGCGCATCGGCATCACCCGCATCCACATGGAAGACGACGCCGGCAAGAACATCCACCCCGCCGGCGAGAAGCACAGCTGCGTGGACCTCAACCGCGCCGGCACGCCCCTCATCGAGATAGTCTCCGAGCCCGACCTGCGCTCCGCCGAGGAAGCCGTGGCCTACCTGAAGAAGCTCCACGCCATCGTGGTCAGCCTCGGCATCAGCAACGGCAACATGGAGGAAGGCTGCTTCCGCTGCGACGCCAACGTCTCCCTGCGCCCCCGCGGCCAGGAGAAGTTCGGCACCCGCACCGAGCTCAAGAACCTGAACTCCTTCCGCAACGTCCAGCGCGCCATCGAATTCGAGATAGCCCGCCAGACGGACGTGCTCGACGACGGCGAAAAGGTCATCCAGGAGACCCGCCTCTACGACGCCAACCGCAATATCACGCTCTCCATGCGCTCCAAGGAAGACGCCCAGGACTACCGCTACTTCCCCGACCCCGACCTGCTCCCCGTGGTCATCACCGACGAGGAGCTCGCCCAGTGGGCCGCCACCCAGCCCGAACTGCCCGAAGCCAAGATGGGCCGCTGGATGGAAGAATTCCAGCTCGCCGAAGAGCACGCCGAACAGCTCGTGGCCGACCCGGCCATCGCCGCTTTCTTCGAGAAGGCTTCCGCCCTCTGCGGCCAGCCCAAGAAGGTGGCCAACGTCGTCCTCGGCATGCTCATGCGCGAAGTGAACGCCGCCCAGCTCGACACCGCCAGCCTCACCATCCAGCCCGAAGCCGTGGCCGAGCTCGTGGCCCTCATGGAGAAGGGCACCATCTCCGCCAAGATAGCCGCCGACATCTTCCCCGAACTCATGAAGGGCGGCATCATGCCCGAAGCCCTGGTGAAGGAACGCGGCCTCGTGCAGGTCTCCGACACCGGCGCCATCGACGCCGCCGTGCAGAAGGTCATGGCCGCCAACCCCGCCGAAGTGGAAGCCTACCGCGGCGGCAAGACCAAGCTCATCAGCTTCTTCGTCGGCCAGGTCATGCGCGAGATGCGCGGCAAGGCCAACCCCGCCGTGGTGAACGAAGCCCTCGCCAAGTTCCTCGGCTGATAAGCAGCACCCTGATATAACTCGATATCCCACGGATTGAGCATGCTCTCGAAAGACGAACGCCTCTCCCTCGAACCCGCCCCCAAGGCGAAGAAGGCCAAGAACGCCCCTGCCAAGGACGCCGCGAAGAACGGCGAAGGCAAGGTCGGCGCGAAGAAGAAGCCCGCCAGGCAGAAGCGCGGCTGCCTCTCTCGCATCTTCCGCTTCTTCCTCTGGCTCTTCCTGCTCGGCATGCTGGCCGCGGCAGGCGGCGGCTGGGCCCTCTACAAGTGGGCCGAGGGCGACCTGCCCAGCTTCAGCAAGATAGCCGACTACCGCCCCCCGCTGGTGACCACCGTGCTCGCCCGCCACGGCTCCGTCATCGGCCAGCTCTACCGCGAGCGCCGCTTCCTCGTCACGCTGGACCAGCTGCCCAAGTTCGTGCCTCAGGCCTTCCTCGCCGTGGAAGACGACCAGTTCTACAATCATCCCGGCGTGGACATCAAAGCCATCGTGCGCGCGGCTATCGCCAACTTCCAGAGCGGCCGCACGGCACAGGGCGGTTCCACCATCACCCAGCAGGTGGTGAAACGCCTCATG
>JAZQMJ010000374.1:0-6735 GCA_045543435.1 Mailhella sp. | reverse complement strand
CTTCGTTGTCGGGATGTGGCTCAGTTTGGTAGAGTACCGCGTTCGGGACGCGGGGGTCGCTGGTTCAAATCCTGCCATCCCGACCAGGCAGCAATCCAAGGAAGTCCTTCATAGTCTATAAACGGCTGGAAGGACTTTTTTGTTTACCCCCCCCCTGCATCAGGGGGGCATCTATCCGCGAGCTGAAATAAATCCTCAACAATCCTGTGCTATTTTTCTCCTGCCTTGACTCTTTTCGTCAGACGTTCGATAATAAAAAATCGGCATACTGCGGGATGGCCTCCGGCCAGCATGTCTGATCTGCGATGCATAGCTGATACCCATAACATATGGTGGAAAATGGATACGAAACAGCCAGTCATACTGGTCGTCGAAGACGATGATGACATCCGTGAACTCGTAGCCTTCTCTCTGGAAGACGAAGGATATAAAGTCGAGCAGGCTTCCGATGGCCTCAAAGGCCTGGAGCTGGCAGAAGCGCTTCAGCCGGACCTTATCGTCCTTGACCTCATGCTTCCCGGGCGTGACGGCCTTTCCGTGTGCCGCGAGCTGAACAAGAAAGCTGCCGATGCTATGCCCAGCCCCATCCTCATGCTCACAGCCAGAGGAGAAGAGATGGACCGCATCATCGGCTTCGAATACGGGGCCGACGACTATGTGGTGAAGCCTTTCAATATACGCGAGCTCATGCTCAGAGTACGCGCCATACTGCGCCGCAGGAGCATGGATAACGGCAAGCGCATCATCACTCGCCACGGCATCAGCCTCGACCAGCAGGGCCGCCGCGTTTCCATCGACGGCGAAACGCTTGAGCTCACGGCTCTGGAATACCGCATCTTCGAGGATTTCTTTCTCAATGCCGGCCGTATCCGCACGCGTGAGGAACTGCTTTCCTCGGTATGGGGCTACCAGTTCGAAGGCTATGAACGCACCGTGGACGTCCATATCGCCCGCCTGCGCCGCAAGCTCGGCAACGCTTCCCAGTGCATCGAGACTGTCCGCGGCATGGGCTACCGCTGCAAGGAATAGCTTCCGAAAGGATACGATATGATGAAGAACAGGACCTTCACGTTCAAAATATTCCTCAGCTTCTGTCTGGTCATTCTGTTCTCCCTTCTGATCCCATCCGTATATTTCCTTCACAATCACCGCGAAGAGAGCATCGAACGCACAAGGGAAGCCGCTCGGCGAGAAGTGGCGCTCTGCCAGCGCTACCTTCAGAACGAGATGAAGAAAACGACTGCCGGCGGCTGGCATGACCTTTCCGGCCTGCTCCAGGAATTCTATACTGCCAGCGATCACCGCATGACGCTCGTGGATGAAAGCGGCGCTGTACTCTACGACTCCTTCTTCCTGGAGAAGGCAAAAGAACTGCCAAGCCATAGCTCCTATGAAGAGATACGCGACGCCTTCGCCCATGGCTCCGGCACCAGCGTTCGCATGAGCCATGCCATGCGGGAACTCTTCGTCTATGCGGCTCTCCGGGTCGATGGGGGAGATGGTACACCGCTCGTCGTTCGTATCTCTTCGCCGCTTTCTTCTGTCGAGCTGTACGCTAAAGCCCGCATCCAGGCGCTCCTCATCTGCACATTCGCCGCCTTCCTTCTGGCCTGCGGCTTTGCGGCCTTCTTCTCCATGCGCTTCCGCCGTTCTCTGCATCTCATGATAAGTTCGGTGGAAAACCTCGCCACGCCCGGCATCCGCGGCGGACGCATCAGCCCTCGTACGCTTCCCGGCGACGAGTTCGCTCCGCTTGCATCCGCCGTGAACTCCATGGCGGAACGCATGGAAGTGCAGGTGAACCATATCCTTGCACAGAAAGCCCAGCTGGATGCAGTACTCAACAGTATCGCAGAAGGCGTGCTCGTGATCGACCACGATGGCCGTGTGCGCAGTGTGAACGCCTCGCTCATCCATCTCTTCCCCCGCACCGCCCATGCCGAAGGTCTTCTGCCTGCCGATGTCATCCCTTCGGAGGAACTCCAGAAAAACATCGAAGCCGTGAAGAACGAGATGCCGGACAAGCCGCTCAAGTTCGACATGGATACGGACTCCGGCCGCAAACTGCGTGTACACGTCTGCCCCATCGTGGGAGAAGTGAAGATGCTCATGGCTGTCGCCGTGTTCCATGACATCACGGACATGTCCGTCCTCATGGAGATGCGTCGCGATTTCGTGGCCAACGTGTCCCACGAGCTCCGTACCCCGCTCACCGCCATCATGGGCTATGCCGAAAGCCTGAAGCGTTACGTTGCCGAACCGCGCGGACTGCATTTCCTGGAAGTCATCGACCGCAACTCCCAGTACATGGCAACGATGGTGAAAGACCTGCTCCAGCTTTCCAGCATCGAAAACGGCTCGATCCCAATGGATACCAAGGCGGTATCTGCGTCCATGGTGCTGCGGAGTGGCGTCGACCTCTGCCGAACCTCGGCCGAAAACAAGAAGCTTGAATTCCGGGAACTCCTGAAAAGCGGCGACTTTTCTGTCAAGGGCGATCCGGAATACCTCAGCCGTGTGATGCGCAACCTGCTGGAGAACGCCTGCCGCTACGCCCCAGAAGGGTCTGACATCACAGTTTCCGCTGAGCCGCTTCCCGGGCAGGGCGTAGCCCTGTTCCGCGTGGTGGACAAAGGGCCGGGCATACCTCCGGATCTGCGGCTCCGTGTGTTCGAACGCTTTTTCCGGGTGGAAAAGCACAGAGGCGGGCAGATCTCTACCGGTCTTGGGCTCTCCATCTGCAAGCATATCATCGAGCGTCACGGCGGACGCGTTTATGTGGGCGATGGAGAAGGCTGTGAAATATGCTTCACAGTTCCGCTGGCCTGACAGATCAAGCACGACAAAGGCGGCTCAAAGCCGCCTTTTCTATTACCCCTGATGAGCCTTGAGGGCGAGTCGCCGCCCCATATCATGCGCTTTCTGGAGTTCCAGAGGGAAGACCTCCTCACGATACCGCCGCCTTTTCTCTTCGTCGAAGGCATCGGCCTCATAGAGGCTGTAATCATGGAACTGCCATGCATTGGCCGCACAGCATATCTCCGGTTCCATGCCCAGCATATCGCCCATGCGCGTATGGACGACTTCGAACGGCCGCACTATCTCTTCCGTCTTTTCCGGGCCTACACCGAACGTATAGACGAAGGCAGAGGGGATGCGCCTCCCGTACTGCCAGCGGTCTTTTTTCGTGTACAGCATATTGCTGAACATGAAGCGGTGCAGAAGGGCCAGAAGTTCCGGCGTGATATTGTAGTAATAGATAGGCGAACCGAAAATGAGCGCGTCGGCTTCTGCCATCATTTCAAGGATGGGGGAGAGTTCGTCCTTCATGGCGCAGAAGCCATGCCTGCCGCCCTTGAGCTTGCAGGAAAAACAGCTCACGCATCCTTTGAATTCGAGAGGATAGAGCTGGACGAGCTTCGTTTCGACCCCAGCGGAAGCCGCGCCGTCGAGTGCGGCCTGAAGCATGGCGGCGGTATTGCCCTTGAGACGCGGACTGCCGTTGAATGCAAGTATCATATTCCCTCCGAGCTATTGCTGTTTTCCCAAAGGTTACGTCAGCTTGCGGAGTCGCGCAAGCGTACTTGCCGAAATTCCCGCCCTTGGCTAAGCTCTGGGCATGAACATCATCGCCCATATCCATACTGATCTGCCTACGAAGTTCGGCGTTCCCCGCCAGAGCGGCCTTGTTGACGCGCTCAAAGCCCGCATCGTCTTCACGGAAAGCTACCGCGACCCCGAAGCTCTGCGCGGCATCGAAGATTTCACGCATATCTGGCTCATCTGGGAATTTTCCAAGGCTAAGCGTGAAGGCTGGTCGCCTACGGTCCGGCCGCCGCGCCTTGGCGGCAATCGCAGGCTGGGCGTGTTCGCTACGCGTTCTCCATTCCGCCCCAACCCCATAGGGCTTTCCTGCGTGAAGCTCGAACGCGTAGAACTCCACAGCCCTGAAGGCCCGGTCCTGCATATCGCCGGGGCTGACCTCATGGACGGCACGCCTATTTTCGACATCAAGCCCTACGTTCCCTATGCCGATGCCCATCCCGAAGCGGCAGGGGGATTCACTGCGGCTCTGGCCGATGCCCCCCTTGGCGTGGAATTTCCAGAAGAGTGGAGAAGAGGGTTCACGCAGGAACAGCAGGAGGCCATTATCGGCATTCTGGAACGCGATCCGCGCCCGCATTACCACGAAGACCCGGAACGCATCTACGGCATGACCTTCGCCGGGCGCGACGTCCGCTTCTTCGTGCGGGAAAACTGCGCCGTAGTCTGCGGCGTGGAAATGGCGGGAGGCTCGCATGGCTAGCGGCTGGGCTCAGGATGGCGCTGTCGATGCGCAGATACAGGACTCCATCAACGACGAGATAGCACGCGTACGCCGCAGGCTCGAAGAGGGCGGCGAAAGCCTCGAAGAATGCGAGGAATGCGGAGAACCCATACCGCCGGCCCGCCGCCTTGCCATGCCTGGTGTACGGCTCTGCATCGAGTGCCAGCAGGAGGCGGACAGAAGCGACCGTGCGTTCAGCCTCTATAACCGCAGGCACAGCAAATCGAGCCAATTAAGATAGCCCGTCTCTTTTTTATGCTGGAAAAACAGGAAGTTTCGTGTTAGTGTAGCACAAACTGAAAATGTTGCCCTGGATTTCCAAAGCCATAACAGGAGAAGAGCTATGAAAGATCCCGCTACCCCTCTTGGCAGGAACCCTCAGCCTCAGGTCTACCGCATGCAGGATCTGGTCCCGTGGGACAGAGAAAAGCTGGCAGGCGGCGAAGGCATTCTGTACGGCAAGTACAGCTTCACCCGGAACGATCCCACGCCCGGGATGGCCATCAAGGAAATCGGCTGGATGACCCTTCAGCCCGGCGATTCCATAGGCATGCACAAGCATACCAATAACGAAGACGTCTATGTCATCATTTCCGGCGAAGGGCTCTTCACGGACAGCGACGGCAACGAGATCCCCGTTTCCGACGGCGACATCACCATTGCCCGCCCGGGAGACAGCCACGCCCTCAAGAATGTCGGCACTGCCCCCCTCATCTTCCTGAATTTCATCGGTCAGCTTGACTGATAGAACAAAATACGCGGCATAGCGAAAGCGGCCTCCCGGAATCACCGGGAAGCCGCTTTTTCATCTTCAGGGGAAGAGAAGCATCAGTCCTTGCGCATGAGGCCGCAGTGCTCGAACAGCTTGAACATCATGCTCAGGGCCATAGCAATGAGCGTAGCAAGGACCATGCCCTGAACGGTCACACTGCCTATGCTCAGCTTGGCGCCGCTGAGACCGATGGTCATGACTACGGACGTCATCACGAGGTTGGCAGTCTTGCTGTAATCGACACGGCGCTCCACGAGAACACGCAGGCCGGAAGCGGCGATGACGCCGAAAAGGAGCAGGCAGACGCCGCCCATGACCGGCACAGGGATGCCGCGGATGAGTTCCGACAGCTTGCCCACGAAGGAGAGCAGTATGGCCATGCAGGCCGCACCGCCGATGACCCACACGCTGTACACGCGGGTGATGGCCATGACGCCGATGTTTTCGCCATAGGTGGTATTGGGCGTCGCGCCGAAGAAGCCGGAAAGCACGTTGGAACAGCCATCGGCAAAGAGGGAGCGGGAAAGCCCGGGATCATTGATGAGGTCGCGATCGACGACATTGCCCGTCACCATGAGGTGGCCTATATGCTCCACCAGCACCACGAGGGCGGCAGGGGCAATGATGAGGATGGCGTTGATATCGAAGCTGGGAGCGTAGAATTCAGGGATCTGTATCCAGGGGGCGGCAAGCACGGGCCCGAAATCGACCATGCCCATGAAGAAGGCGAAAATGTATCCGCTTATCACGCCGAACAGGACGGGGATGATGGCGAGGAAGCCTTTGAAGGCCACAGAACCTATCACAGTCACCATGAGGGTGAACATGGAAACGAGGACATTGTCCATGTTGATATTATCGCCCACGAGACCGGCCATAGAGGCGGCAGTGGGGGCGAGTTCCAGACCGATGACAGCGATGATGGCACCCATGGCCGCCGGCGGGAAAAGCACTTCCAGCCACTTCGTTCCCGTTGCCCTGATGACCGCGGCGAAGAATATGAACAGCAGGCCGAAGGCAATGAAGCCGGACTGGGCCGCAGAGTACCCGCTGGCCGCTATGATAAGAAGGACAGGAGAGATGAAGGCGAAGCTGGAACCGAGATACGAAGGGATCTTTCCTTTCGTGATGAGCAGGTAGAGCAGAGTGCCTACGCCGTTCATGAAAAGGCAGGTCGTAGGGTTCACCTTGAAAAGGAAAGGCACGAGCACTGTGGCGCCGAACATGGCAAACAGATGCTGGAGGCTCAGGGGAATGTTCAAAAGAAGCGGCGGCCTTTCTTCGACCTGGATGACACGATTCTGCACAGGGCTACCCTCAGTTTGCTGTTTTGCGCGAGATCCGAGGCGAGAGCACAGGAATCATTCACGCGTATTTCTTCATGAGTCGCCCTAAAATCAGCTTTCGTCAATAAAAAAGGAAGCTCCTTCGCGAAGCTTCCCTTTTGCCGGCGTACACCTGCAGCTCAGCGTTCTGCCGCAAGAACAGAGTGCTTCAAAGCCCCGTAGCCTTCTTCCTCCAGCCTATGCAGAGGGATGAAGCGAAGAGCGGCGCTGTTGATGCAGTAGCGCAGGCCGCCAAGTTCCTGCGGCCCATCGGGGAATACATGCCCCAGGTGAGAATCGCCGACGCGGCT
>JAZQMJ010000373.1:0-2458 GCA_045543435.1 Mailhella sp. | reverse complement strand
TGGATATCGACACCGCCACGGTGTCCTCCCTGACCAGCTTCTCCCCCGGATACATTGACAAGGAGAACGAGATCATCGTCGGTATGGAGACCAACCGCCCCCTCAAGCGCGGCGTGAACCCCTTCGGCGGCATGCGCATGGCCAAGCAGGCCTGCGAGGCCTACGGCTACCAGCTTTCCGAAAAGGTGCAGGAAGAATTCCGCTTCCGCACCACCCATAACGAAGGCGTGTTCCGCGCCTACACGGACGAAATGCGCGCCGCCCGCAAGTGCCACGTCATCACCGGCCTGCCCGACGCCTACGGCCGCGGCCGCATCATCGGCGACTATCGCCGCGTGGCCCTCTACGGCGTGGACCGCCTCATCGAGGAAAAGAAGAAGGACAAGGCCAGCATCGGCTTCGCCGACCTCGACGCCGAAAAAGTCAGGCTCACCGAAGAACTGTTCCAGCAGATCACCTTCCTCGGCTACATGAAGGAAATGGCCTCCATGTACGGCTTCGACATCTCCAAGCCCGCCGCCGACCTCAAGGAAGCCATCCAGTGGACCTACTTCGCCTACCTCGCCCCCACCAAGGAACAGAACGGCGCCGCCATGTCCCTCGGCCGCGTGGCCACCTTCTTCGACATCTACGCCGAACGCGACCTTGAGCGCGGCCTCATCGACGAATCCGGCATCCAGGAACTCTTCGACGACTTCGTCATGAAGCTCCGCCTCGCCCGCCACCTGCGCACCCCCGAATACAACGAGCTCTTCGGCGGCGACCCCATGTGGATCACCGAAGCCGTGGGCGGCATGGGCGAAGACGGCCGCACCCTGGTCTCCAAGTCCAGCTTCCGCATCCTGAACACCCTTTACACCCTCGGCTCCTCCCCCGAGCCGAACCTCACCGTGCTGTGGTCCAAGCAGCTCCCCGAGCCCTTCAAGCGCTTCTGCGCCAAGGTCTCCGTGGATACGGACTCCATCCAGTACGAGAACGACGACATCATGCGCCCCCTCTACGGCGACGACTACGCCATCGCCTGCTGTGTTTCCGCCATGCGCGTGGGCAAGCAGATGCAGTTCTTCGGCGCGCGCTGCAACCTCGGCAAGCTCCTGCTCATCGCCCTGAACGGCGGCTACGACAGCACCAGCAAGATGCACATAGGCCCGCAGATGCCCGTGATGGCCGTGGACAAGCTGGACTACGAAGCCGTGGCCGAACGCTTCCAGGTCTATCTCGAATGGCTGTGCCACCTGTATGTGAACACCATGAACGTCATCCACTACATGCACGACAAGTACGCCTACGAGAAGACGCAGATGGCCCTGCACGACACTTCCGTGGAACGCCTCATGGCCTTCGGCATCGCCGGCCTCTCCGTGGTGGCGGACTCCATGAGCGCCATCAAGTACGCCAATGTGAAGCCCCTGCTCAACGACGACGGCTTCATCGTGGACTTCAAGACCGAAGGCGACTTCCCCAAGTACGGCAACGATGACGACCGCGTGGACCTCCTCGCCCGCGACATGGCCCACAACGTCATCACCGAACTGCGCAAGACGCCCACCTATCGCGGCGCCATCCACACGCTCTCCGTGCTGACCATCACCTCCAACGTGATGTACGGCAAGAACACCGGCGCCACGCCCGACGGCCGCAAGGCTGGCGAAGCCTACGCCCCCGGTGCCAACCCCATGCACAATCGTGAAGAAAACGGCGCACTTGCCTCTCTGAACTCCGTGGCCAAGATCAGCTACGACGACTGCCGCGACGGCATCTCCAACACCTTCTCCATCACGCCCGAAGCCCTCGGCCGCGAAGAAGGCGAGCGCGTGGGCAACCTCGTGGCCATCCTGGACGGCTACTTCGCCAAGAAGGCCCACCACATCAACGTGAACGTGCTCAATCGCGAAACTCTCATGAAGGCCTACGAAGACCCCGAGGCCTTCCCCAACCTCACCATCCGCGTGTCCGGCTACGCTGTGAACTTCCACAAGCTCTCCCGCGAGCAGCAGAAGGAAGTCATCAGCCGCACCTTCCACGAGGCCGTCTAGTCTGGTGAACAGGAACACGCCGGGCTCTGGGACGAATGAAGGATAAAGGAGTAAGATATGTCTAACTTGACCGGACGCTTCCATTCCTTCCAGAGCCTCGGCACGCTGGATGGTCCCGGCGTGCGGTTCGTGGCGTTTGTGCAGGGCTGTCGGCTGCGCTGCGGGTGCTGCCATAATCCCGACACGTGGGATGTGACCGCCGGCACGGAATACACGGCGCAGCAGGTTGTCGACCGGGCGCTGCGCTGCCGCGCCTACTTCGGCGAGGAGGGCGGCGTAACGCTCTCGGGCGGCGAGCCGCTCCTTCAGCGGGATTTTGCGGCGGAGGTCTTCCGCCTGTGCCATGAGCAGGGCATCAATACCTGTCTGGATACCTCCGGCTGCGTTCCGCCGGAGGAATGCGACGCACTGCTAAGTCGGAG
>JAZQMJ010000372.1:0-2932 GCA_045543435.1 Mailhella sp. | reverse complement strand
GCCCCTGAGCCTGCGCCTGCCCCTGAGCCTGCGCCCGCCCCTGAGCCTGCGCCGGTTACTCCTGCATCAGCAGATGGAAAGCCGGAAGGTCTCAACAATAGTGTCGATGCCGCCGGTTCTCAGCAGGCTGCCCCGAAGGTTGAGGCGCATGAGAAAGTCGAGTCTGATTCAGAAAAGGGGCCCCGGCCCGCTGCTGTCCGGGGGGCTGCCGCCAAGCCTGCGCCCACCCCAGGGCGGAAGACTGAGCCAAATGCAGCTGCCCCAGCTGCAACCAGGACGGCCGCAACTTCTGCCAAACCGGCAGAAAAGCCAGCCACGACCAACGCGCAGAAGTCCAGCCCCGCCGGTGAAGCGCAGTCGTGCGACTTATGCAGACAGGTGCGGGCTGCTATGCAGCGCAATCCGGAGTTTGTGAAGCGCAATGGCAAGGCAATCCTGCAACAGCTGAATGCAAGCAAGTGCAGCGGTTGCAAGTCTCTTATCGGCAACCTTCGTTAGAGAAACTCAATAGTACAGAAAACCAACCCGATTAAATGAAACGCCAGAAGGTCATACCGCTTCGTCTGAAAACGGAGCTGAACCAGCGCTACATCATCCGCAAGAAACTGGCGGAGGGTGGCTTTGGCATTACATATCTGGCAGAGGATGCGCGCGGGGTGCGCTATGTGATTAAGGAGCACTTCCCGGCATGGTTTGCGGTGCGTAACAAGAAATCGGCCCGGGTGGTGCCGCTGAAGGAGCATATTCAGCAGTATGAGTGGAGCCTGGCTTCATTCCTGCAGGAGGCCAGCCAGCTCTCCGTGCTGAATCACCCGAATATTGTGCGTCTGGTCGATGCCTTTGAGGAGAATGGCACGGCGTATTATGTGATGCCATATCTGAGTGGCGGCGACCTGGCGTATGTGGCCCGTAGTTTGTTCACTGAGCAGCAGAATCTTTCACAGGCTGCGGTGCTGAGCCTGCTGCGGAGACTACTGAAGGCGCTGGAGCACATGCATGACCAGACCTTGCGACAATCACAGACGCACATTTACCACCTGGATATCAAACCGGCGAACGTGCTGCTGTCGCTCTCGGATGATGAACTGGATGTGCAGCCGATTCTCATTGACTTCGGCAGCCCTGATATGGGAACGCCCGGTTTCGTGCCGCATGAGCAGCGCGAAGCGGGTGGCGTGGGTATCGGGCCGTGGTCTGACATATACGCCCTGGCAGCCACGGTGCACATGCTGCTGCTGGGAAGTGCACCGCCATCGCACCTGACGCCGATGAGCGAGCCGCTGATTGAGGCGCCCCGCCGGGCCTTGCTTTCTCAGAACGCATACCTGTGCCAGTGCTACGACCGGGAGCTGCTGGAGAGTCTGGATAAAGCGCTGGAATGGGACCCGCAGAAGCGGTTCACCAGTGCGGCAGAGTGGCTGAAGGTGCTCAGTGGCATTCCCGTGCGAATCCCGGATTCCGGCAATACCCTGCTGGATTATGTCCGGACGGGAGATGAGCCCGTAGAGGACGAATCATCCCCGAAGTGGCTGCTGGCGGTGTGCTTGTTGTCGGCTCTGGCTTGTGGTGGTGGGCTGTGGTATATGTTCTCCCCGAATCCGGCGTCCGTGGCTGAATTCTGGAGCAATCTGACCGGCTCCGCCGAGAAGGAGGAGGCAGAAATGCGCCGCAGGGATGAAGCTGCGGCTGCAAGACGCCATGCCGAGGAGGCCCAGCGCCAGGCGGAAGCGGCGAGACTGCAGGCCGAAGAAACCCACCGCAAGGCGATGGAGGAGCACCATGCTGCCGAGAATTTGCTCCGCCAGGCAGAGGCGGAACGCCAGAAGGCTGAGGAGAACCGCCGACTGGCGCAGGAAGAGGAGGAACGCCGCAAGGCCGAGGCGGAAGAACGCCGCAAGGCAGAGGAAGAAGAGCGCCGCCGGGCCGAAGAAGAGGATGCCCGCCGCAAGGCTGAAGTGGAGGCTCGCTTGAAACAGGTGGAAATCGCACGCCGCCAGGCCGAAGAACAGGCCAGACAAAAAGCTGAGGAAGCCCGCCGCCTGGCTGAGGAGGAAGAAATCCGCCGCCAGGCTGCTGCCGAAGCCCGGATGAAAGAGGAAGATGAGCGGCGCAAGGCGGCAGAAGTAGCCCAGCAGAAAGCCCTCGAGGCCCAGCGCCAGGCTGAGGAAGTGCACCGCAAGGCCGTGGAAGAGCGCCGCAAAGCCGAAGCGGAGCGCCAGAAGGCCGAGGAAGAACACCGCCACGCTGAATCCGAACGCCAGAAGGCCGAGGAGAATCGCCGCCAGGCTCAGGAAGAGGGTGAGCGGCGCGCCGCTGAGGAGGAAGCCCTCCACAGAGCTGTTGAGGAAGCGCGCCTTAAAGCGGAGGAAGCCACCCGCCGCCAGGCGGAAGAAATTATGCGTCTGGCCGAGGAGGCTGCCCGACGGCAGGCAGAAGAAGCCCGCCGCCACGCCGAGGAGGAGGCTGCTCTCCGTCTGGTAGAGGAGGAACAGCGCAAAATCGAAGACGCTCAGCGAAAGGCCGCCGAGGAGGAGGCTCGCAAGAAAATTGAAGCAGTGCGTAACGAGGCTGAAGAGGCTCACCGCAAGGCCGTGGAGGAACGCCGGAAAGCTGAGGAAGACTATCACAAAGCGCAGGAAGAACGCCAGAAGGCTGAGCAGGAGCGCCAGATGGCCGAACAGGCCCGCCGCCTGGCCGAGGCCGAACGTCTCCGCATTGAGGAGGCCCGCCGCGTCGCACTGGAAGAAGAAGCGCGCCTCAAGGCAGAGGGTGAAGCCCGCCTGAAAGCTGAGGAGGAGGCCCGCCTGAAGGTGGAGGAAGCCCGCCGCCTGGCTCAGGAAGAGGCTCAGCGCCGCAAGACCGAGGAGGAACAGCGCCTGAAAGCTGAGGAGGAACGCCGCAAGATTGCTGAGGAGACGCGTCTGAAGGCAGA
>JAZQMJ010000371.1:0-1912 GCA_045543435.1 Mailhella sp. | reverse complement strand
GCGGAGGCGGTGTCGCGCAGGCGTCCCCAGAGGTCGAGCTCGTAGTTCAGGCCCAGCGAGGCGCTGAAGGAGCGCGAAGCGGAGCCGTCGTCCAGATAGGTGCGGGAGCTGGCCGAGCCGTCGCCGCTGAAGCTGGGCACGAGCTCAGCCCCGAGCTGGCGGGCGCGGTACAGGGCGCGGTTCACGCTGATGGCGGAGCGGGCGAGGTCGATGTTGCGCTCAAGGGCGAGTTCGACCAGCGCGTCGAGCTTCGGGTCGGCGTACTGCTTCCACCACTGGCGGTCTATGCTGTAGCGTTCTTCTATCTGGCTCTGGGTGAGCACGTCCTGTGCGGGCATCTCATAGCGCTGGGCGGCACAGCCCGAGAGCAGGAGCAGGGAAAGGCCGAGGGCGAGTTTCTTCATGTGTCACTCCTGGGCCAGCGCTTCCACGGGGTTGAGCATGGAGGCGCGGCGGGCGGGCATATAGCCGAAAATGACGCCGATAAGTGTGGAACAGGTGATGGCGAGGACGATGGAGCCCGTGGAGAAGGACATGGGGAAGTCCTTCACGAAGGCGTTGAACAGCGCGCCTATGCCGGCCGAGGCCAGCACGCCCGCGACGCCGCCGATGATGCAGATGAGCACGGCCTCGATGAGGAACTGCTGCAGCACGTTGAAGCGCCGCGCGCCGATGGCCATGCGCACGCCTATCTCCTTGGTTCGTTCGGTCACGGAAACGAGCATGATGTTCATCACGCCTATGCCGCCCACCAGAAGGGAGATGAGCGCGATGCACGAAATGAGCAGGCGCATGGTGGTGGTCGTGCTTTCCATGGTCTGGCGTATGCTGTCCGTGTTCATGGTGAAGAAGTCTGTCACTCCGCGGTGGCGCGAGGTGAGCAGGCGAGTGAGTTCCTTTTCGGCCACCTGTGCGCTCACATTGTCGGCTATCTTCACAGTGATGGAAGAGATGGAGCGGCTGCCGGAAACGCGGGTCATGTGGGCGGTGTAGGGTATCCACGCGGTGAGCGAGGAGCGCGGGCCGAAGGTGGCCGTGGGCTTCTTGGTCACGCCCACCACTTCGAAGGGCTTCTTGCTGAAGAGGACGATGGCGCCTATGGGGTCTTCGCCGTTGGGGAAGAGCTCCTGGAGCGAGGCGTCGTCGATGGCCATGTCGGCGCGGGCCTCTTCGATGTCCTTGCGGGTGAAGAGGCGGCCGGTGGCGAGTTCGAGGCCCTTCACGTTGAAGTACTGCTCGCCCACGCCGGAAAGAGAGCCCGTAGCGGAGCGGTTGCGGTACACCATCTCGCCGCTGGAGGAGGCCACAGGCGTGGAGCTGGCGATGTAGCTCTGCTCGGCGAGGGCGTCGGAATCGTCCACGGTGAGCGTCTGGTAGCGGTTGGCGTTGCGGTCGCCGAAGTTGCGGCCGGGGCGCACGTCGATGGTGTTCGTGCCCATGGCGTTGATGCCCGCGAGGATCTTTTCCTGCGAGCCGCGGCCCAGCGCCACCACCGAGACCACAGAGGCGATGCCGATGATGATGCCCAGCATGGTGAGCAGGGAGCGCATCTTGTGGGCGAGTATGGCCTGCACGGACATGCGGAAGGCTTCGCCGAGCTGGTCGCGCAGATACTGCCATGTGGAGCGGGACACGGAGACTATCTCCGGGCCTTCCTCCTTGAGGATGGGGGCGGAGCGCGTGTCGCTGATGACTTCGCCGTCCTTGATCTCGATGATGCGGTTGGCGTAGCTGGCTATCTGGCGGTCGTGCGTGACGAGGATGAGCGTGTGGCCTTCGGCGTTCAGCTCCATGAGCAGGTTCATCACGTTCTCGCCGCTCTTGGAGTCGAGCGCGCCGGTGGGTTCGTCGGCAAGGATGATCTCGCCGCCGTTCATCATGGCGCGGGCGATGGAAACGCGCTGCTGCTGGC
>JAZQMJ010000370.1:0-2123 GCA_045543435.1 Mailhella sp. | reverse complement strand
CCGCCGGGGCAGGCCATGATTTCGATGAAGTGCCAGTTGTGGGGGTTGCGGGCGCGGATGAGTTCGCACACCTTGCGGGCGTTGGCGAGGCCGTGGGCGATGGCGACGTTGAGGGTCACCTTGCCGCCGAAGTCCACAGAGGCTTCCTTGATGCCTTCGAGGCCGCGCACAGCTTCGAGTTCGATGGGATCGAGCTCTTCGCCCACGATGACCTTGTAGGCGGTACGCACAGCGGCTTCCATAACGCCGCCGGTAGCGCCGAAGATGGTGCCGGCGCCGGAACCTTCGCCCATGATGGGATCGAACTGTTCGTCAGGCAGGCCGAGGAAGTCGATGTTGGCTTCCTTGATCATCTGGGCGAGTTCGGTGGTGGTGAGAACGATATCGGTATCGGGGTAGCCGCTGGCCGAGAGTTCGCGGCGGAAGGCTTCGAACTTCTTGGCGGTACAGGGCATGATGGAAACGGACACGATCTTGGAGGGATCGATGCCCTGCTTCTTGGCATAGTAGGTCTTCAGCATGGCGCCGAACATGGACTGCGGGGACTTCGCGGTGGAGAGGTTGTCCAGCAGGTCGGGGTAGTTCAGTTCCACGAAGTTGATCCAGCCGGGGGAGCAGCTGGTGATCATGGGCAGCTTGCCGCCCTTGGTCACGCGGCCGATGAGCTCGGTGCCTTCTTCCATGATGGTGAGGTCAGCGGCCCAGTTGGTGTCGAAGACCTTGTCGAAGCCGAGGCGGCGCAGGGCGCTGACCATCTGGCCGGTGTTGAGGTCGCCGGGCTTGCCGCCGAAGGGTTCGCTGATGGCTACGCGCACGGAAGGAGCGGTCTGGACCATGACGACCTTGTCGGGGTCGCGCAGGGCGTCCCACACGCGCTGGGTGTCGCTGCGGACAGTGATGGCGCCGGTGGGGCAGACCTTGCGGCACTGGCCGCAGAAGGTGCAGGAGACTTCGCCGAGGCCCATGTCGAAGGCGGTGGTCACGCGGGCGTTCAGGCCGCGGAAGGCGAAGGAGTAGATGCTGGTGCCCTGCACTTCAGCGCACATGCGCACGCAGCGGCCGCAGAGTATGCACTTGGCGGGGTCGCGCACGAGGCAGGGGTTGGTGGTGTCGAGTTCCATCTCGGGGCGGTTGTACTCGTAGCGCACCTTGCGGATGCCGAGGTTGTTGGCCACGGTCTGCAGTTCGCAGTTGCCGGAACGGGCGCAGGCGAGGCAGTCCTTGGGGTGGTTGGCCAGCAGGAGCTCGACGATGTTCTTGCGGGCTTCCAGCACTTCGGGGTCGTGGGTGAACACTTCCATGCCGTCAGTCGCCTTGGCGATGCAGGCGGGCAGGAAAGCGCGGGCACCGGTCACCTTGCACACGCACACGCGGCAGGCGCCTTCGGGGCGGAGCAGTGGATGGTGGCAGAGGGTGGGGATGTCGATGCCGACCAGTTTCGCGGCTTCCAGGATGGTGGAGCCGGCGGGAGCGGTGACGTTCTGGCCGTCTATAGTCAGAGTAATCATATCACTCATGCGATGTTCTCCTCGGGGCTTAGCCGCGGCTGATAGCGCTGAATTTACATCTGTCGATACAGGTGCCGCACTTGATGCACTTGTTGGTGTCGATGATGTGGGCTTCCTTCACCTTGCCGATGATGGCGTCCACGGGGCAGGTGCGGGCGCAGAGCGTACAGCCCTTGCACTTGGCGGCGTCGATCTTGTAGGTGAGCAGGCTGGTGCAGGCACCGGCGGGGCAGTGTTTGTCCACGATGTGGGCTTCGTATTCGGAGCGGAAGAAGCGCAGGGTGGAGAGCACGGGGTTGGGAGCGGTCTGGCCGAGAGCGCAGAGGGAAGAGGTGCGCATGGTCTGGGCGAGGCGTTCCAGTTCTTCGATGTCGCCCTTCTTGCCCTGGCCGTCGCAGATGCGTTCGAGGATCTCGAGCATGCGCTTGGAGCCTTCGCGGCAGGGGGTGCACTTGCCGCAGGATTCAGCCTGCGTGAAGGTGAGGAAGAAGCGGGCGAGGCCCACCATGCAGGTGCCTTCGACCCCCCCCGCGAGCCCGCCGGATCCCATCATGGCGCCGGCCGCCGAGAGGGAGTCGTAGTCCACGGGGTTGTCGAGCAGGGAGGCGGGCAGAC
>JAZQMJ010000369.1:0-1573 GCA_045543435.1 Mailhella sp. | reverse complement strand
AGGAAATCCTTTTTATCGAGGGACATGCTAACTCTCTTTCGTTCTTTTGGTTATGGGTGCGGCCTTGCGGCCGTCGCTGTCATCAGTTCTTCTTGGCCAGCTTGTTCTGTTCTTCAAGAACAGTCTGCTCGTCTTCTTCCTGTTTGAGCATGCGTTCCTTCATGGCGTCGAGGTCGGCAGGGATGCTGCCGATAGCGGCAGGGCGCAGGAGGAAGAGCTTGCGGCTGGCCTTGCCGCCGTCCCAGCTCATGGGAGCGGCTGCCCATTCCACTTCGAGGGTGGAGAGGCGCTCGTTCACCATGGAAGGATTCCAGCTGGAGTCGAGGCCCAGAGCGGCGGCAGCCTGCACGAAGTCGTAGCCCAGAGCGGACCAGTCGTCGAGCTTGGCGGCCCGGGAGGCCATGGCGAGCTTGAAGGCCGTAGCGCCGTTTTCGGTGGAAGCGGCGTTCCAAGAAGCCGGGAAAATGGTCAGGCCGAAGGTGGCGGGGTTGCTGCGGCTGGTGGAGCCGAGGCTCTGCTCCCAGATGGACGTGCCGAGCATGAGCTTGCTGTGCGCGCCGTTGTACTGGAGCGTGGAGACCAGCATCTCCATGTTCTTCCAGCTTTCAGCAAGGAAGATGCCCTTGAATCCGGCAGTGGCGACAGGGAGACTGCCGCGCTGTTCGCCTATCTTGGTCTTGAGGAAGGCCTTGGTCTCCTTGGACCATGCGCTCATGTCGCCAGCGGTGTAGGAGCCGTGTTCCACGGAAAAGCCGCGGGCCAGGGCTTCTTTTTCGAAGGCGGCGCACATGCGGGCGCTGTATT
This sequence comes from Mailhella sp., assembly GCA_045543435.1. Classification (GTDB taxonomy): domain Bacteria; phylum Desulfobacterota; class Desulfovibrionia; order Desulfovibrionales; family Desulfovibrionaceae; genus Mailhella. Next base: position 769 of record JAZQMJ010000369.1, on the reverse strand, counting down.
TTTCGCCGTTGCTGAAAATGCCGAAGCTGGTCACGCCTATCTTTTCGGCTCCGTCGAGCAGGGCTTTCATCTGGTCTTCAGGGCTGGAGAAGAAACGCCAGGCCTTCACGCCTTCCGCATCGGCAGGAAGGGCGTTGGTGAAGGTGAACACGGCGCGGCCTTCGGAAGCCTGCAGTACAGCGGCAGTCTGACTGGGCAGGAGAGGGCCGCCGATGACGGCGAATTCAGCAGGAAGGGCTCTGACCTGCTGTTCCCAGTCGGGCTGGGCGGTGTCGATGATGCGCACATCGACCTTGCGGCCCTTGCTCTGGAGACTGTCGGAAGCGGCGAGGGCACCGGCGGCTATCTGGCGGCCCAGGGCGGAGGCGGCACCGTTCTGAGGCAGGACAAGAGCCACATTGACAGGGCCGTCGGCGGCAGAGCGCACGGCAGTGGAGAAGCCGAGGACCTCGGGGGCTGCGTAGAGGCTGGAGGCGGAAAGGCGTTCAAGCGCGGCCCTGCTGTCCGGCGCGATGCCCTTGCGGGCGGCCTTGAGCATGACGAGGTTCCACGGGAAGCGTTTTTCCTGCTCGGGAGAGATCTTGGAGGCAAGGCTGCCCAGGTCGGCATTTTCCATGCCGTCGAGGTCGGCCCAGTACAGGGCTTCCCATGCGCTCTTCTGCAGGGCGTTGCCGGAAGCGTAGGTGCTGGCGAGGTCAGTACGGGCTTTGTAGCCCTGCGAACCGGGGCGGCTGGCGGCTATGGAGAGGGCCTTGTCGCGCAGGGCGAG
>JAZQMJ010000368.1:0-2868 GCA_045543435.1 Mailhella sp. | reverse complement strand
CGAGCAGGCGCACCTTGCCCTCGCGCAGGCGGGCGAGCACGTCCTCACGCTTGTTCTGCGAGAGATCGGCGGAAAGCTCGTCGGCATTGTAGCCGAAGCCCTTGAGCACGGCGGTGACGTAATGCACGTTGGACTTGGTATTGCAGAAGATGATGGCCGAAGTGGGGTTCTCGGTCTCCATCAGGCGCACGAGGGTGCGGTCCTTGTCCATGCGGCCGCATTCCACGAAAAGATGCTGGATGGCCGCCACATGCACCTGCCCCTGCGAAAGGCTGAGCATCTGCGGGTCGCGCAGGAATTCGCCCGCAAGGTTGAGCACATGCTGGGGGTAGGTGGCGGAGAACAGCGTGGAAAGCAGGGGTCGCCTGGGCAGATAGCGCTGTATCTCCTTCATGTCGGGGTAGAAGCCGATGGAGAGCATGCGGTCGGCTTCGTCGAAAATAAGGGCCTTGAGGGCATCGAGCGAGAGCGTGCGCTTGAGCAGGTGGTCGAGCACACGGCCGGGCGTGCCCACGATGAGCTGGACGCCGGAGCGCAGGGCTTCGAGCTGGCGGCCGTAGCCCACGCCGCCATACAGCGCGGCAACGGAAAGGCCAGTGCCTTCGAAGAGCACTCGGGCTTCATGCTCCACCTGGCTGGCAAGCTCGCGGGTGGGAGCGAGTATGAGCGCCTGAACTTTCTTTTCCTCGGAATCGAGGAGAGAAAGGAGAGGCAGGAGATAGGCGCCGGTCTTGCCGCTGCCGGTGCGGGACTGCACCATGATGTCGCGGCCGGCCATGAGGTACGGCAGGGCATGGGCCTGCACAGGCATGAGGCGAGTCCAGCCGGCACGGGCGCAGGCATCCTGCATATGCTCAGGCAGACGATCCAGCGAAATGGGAGGGAGGGAATCTTCAGGAGCCGAGATCTTCAGCTCCTCGTCCATCGTTATGTTTTCCGCCATGGGGATTCCTTGTGTATATCAAATAAAAAGGCGTATTCTCGTTTCAAAAACGAGTTATGATAGCCTATTCCCTCACACTTGCCAAGTTCTGCCCCCTGCCCGCCGCGGCGGCAGTGCGATGCCCTGCAAGAGGCGGCAGCCCGCGCCGCGAAACCTTGATTTTGCTTCGGAACAGCTTCCTGAAAACGCAGGAAGCCGCCGCATCCTTTCGGACACGGCGGCTCCTTCATAAACGAACGGGCGTTCAGGCCTGTAACGGCATCAGATGCGGCCCTCTTCCCAATCCTGCTGGCAGGAAAGGCACAGGCCGACACCGGGGATGGCCTTGAGGCGTGCTTCGGGGATGGGTTCACCGCATTCACGGCAGCAGGGCTTGCCGTCTATCCATTCAGGGCCTTCCTGAAAAGTGCCGGCCGCCGCCTGACGCAGAGCGGATTCGCGTTCGATGCGTTCGAGTTCGGTCGCCTGATCAAAAACGTCCATACATTCTCCTGAAAATAAGCCCTATGCGGGCTGGGACATATCCCGAAAACGGGAGGGCTGTGCCTGCCTGGGCAGGCGAAGTTCTTGAAAAATCAGAATGCCGGGGCGTTGAGCCTGTCGGCAGGGATCTTGATGACCATCTTGCGGACATAGCCGCTTGCGGCCTTCATGCAGGGCTGATGGGCCTCACCGGGAAGGATGAGGGCAAACAGGCCCGGCTTCAGGTGGAAACGCACAGTCGGCTCTTCCGGCTTCCCCTTGTAGAAGAGGAGGTCGCGCTCGTCGAAGCGTTCCGCCTCGCCGCCCAGTTCGCTCTCGGCTCCGCGGGCCATGATGTCGATATACTCGTCTCCCATGAGCAGGGTCTGCACATCGGCCATCTTTTCATGGCCTTCAAAGCGGGCGACATCCCATTCCTTGGGAGCGTATTCTTCCACATTGATGAAAACGCCGTCGCCAAGCTCATAGCGGCCGAGGGCCAGACACTCGCCCTTTGCATAAAGCGCGAGGAACTCGGGGAAGATACGTTCCCACAGGGGGCCGAGGTCGTACGAGAGGGCGCGTTCGAAAGTATCGATGATCATCGTTCACCTTCCATGGCACGGCAGGCAGGGCCTCGCCGGCCGTTGGGGAAAATGCCCTGTGACGCCTGTCTTGTCAAGGGCTTAGAAGGAAAAAAGGAGCGACCTCCCAAAGAAGCCGCCCCGCACTTTCACAAAATAAGATTAGTCTAATCCTTACCCTTGGCACGGCTCTCGCAGTACATGCAGCGGTACACGCGCTCTTCCCTGTCCGTCAGCGTGAAGACATGGGGTATCTCCTGCTCGGTGGAGGTGATGCAGCGCGGGTTCTTGCACTTGATGACGTTCACCACGCGTTCGGGAAGCTCCACGGCGAACTTGCGATCGAGCTTGCCGTCGCGCACGATGCTCACCGTGATGCCGGGATCGATATAGCCGAGGACATCGAGGTCGAGCTCGATAAGTTCACCTATCTTAATGATGTCCTTGCGGCCCATCTTGCGGCTGGGCACATTGGTAAGGACGGCAACAGAACACTTCAGCTTGTGGAGCTTCAGGATCTGGTACAGCTCCATGCTGCGTCCGGCGCTGATATGGTCGAGAACGATACCGTTGGAAATGGCGTCGATGATCATTTACTTCACTCCCAGCAGTTTCATGATGAGCGCCATGCGCACATACTTGCCGTTCAGGGCCTGGCGGAAATAGGCGGCGCGCGGGTCGTCGTCCACGGCCACGGCAATCTCGTTCACACGAGGCAGAGGATGCATGACGCACATGTCGGCCTTGGCGTCCAGCATCTTCTCCGGCGTGAGGATATAGCTGTCCTTCAGGCGTATGTAGTCGGCTTCGTTGAAGAAGCGTTCCTTCTGCACGCGGGTCATGTACAGAACGTCGAGCTTGGGAAGAGCTTCCATGAGG
>JAZQMJ010000367.1:0-2192 GCA_045543435.1 Mailhella sp. | reverse complement strand
CCCTTCTCATCCCCGCCCTTCTCTTTGCCCTCTCGGCTGTCAGCATCGGCATCATCAGCTCTGCCATGCATCCCGACACATGGACCTTCTACGGCTATGTGCTGGTGCTCCAGCCTGTGCGCGTTCCTACATACATCGCAGTGTTCTTTCTCGGCGCATGGGCATGGAAACATCGCTGGTTCACCTCTGAGGGCTATGCTCCATCCTGCCCGGCCTGGTGTACGCTGTTCCTGCTCACCAGCCTGCTCTACCTCTGGCAAAAACTGTTTCTCGCGGCGCAGACCTCTTCCCTGGCTCTGCCCGTCTGGACGAACGCCCTCTGCCAGTCCGCATTCACTGTTTCAGCGATGTTCGCCCTCCTTGCCTTTTTCCATCGCCGCTTCAACAGAGCCTCCAGCCTGAGTTCTGGGCTGACCGCGACCTCCTACGGGGTCTACTACCTGCATCAGCCCATACTCTTCCCCCTGGCATGGCACTTCACGGCTATCCCCCTTTCCTCCCCGCTGAAGTTCCTCATCGTCAGCATCCTCACTCTGGCCGCCTGCTTCGTCCTGAGCCGCTTTATCCTGAACAGGATCGCCCCTCTCCGCCGCTGTTTCCTGGGCTGACCGCTCAGGGCATGCCTTTTCAAGGCACGGCATCCCTGCTATGTTCGCGGCATGAATATGCCCGTAGAATCTTCGTTCCCCGCACTGCTGGAAGCCCTCAGCTCCCACGACCGCGCCCTGCTCACCGCACCTCCCGGTTCCGGCAAGACTACCCGCGTCCCCCTCTTCCTCATGGAACACATGGAGGGGACTATCCTCATGCTGGAGCCGCGCCGCCTCGCCGCCCGTTCCGCCGCGCGCTACATGGCCGCCCAGCTCGGCGAAAGCGCAGGCCAGCGCGTGGGCTACCGCGTGCGCCTCGAAAGCCGCGTGAGCCGCGAGACCCGCGTGGAGATCATCACCGAAGGCATACTCACGCGCCGCCTCATCGCGGACCCGGAACTCTCCGGCGTGTCCTGCGTCATCTTCGACGAATTCCACGAACGCTCCCTGCAGGCCGATACAGGCCTCGCCCTCTGCCTCGAAGCCCAGCAGGCCCTGCGTCCCGACCTCAAGATACTGGTCATGTCCGCCACGCTGGATTCCGACAGCATCTCCGAACTTCTCGCGCCCTGCCCCGTGGTCCGAGCCGAAGGCCGCTCCTTCCCGGTGGATATCCGCCACGCGCCCTGCCCGGCTTCCGGCGGCATCGGCACCTTCGAAGGGCGGCAGGCCCTGCTCTCGCACTGCGCCGCCATAGTGCGCCGCGCACTGGGCGAAGAGTCCGGCTCCGCGCTGGTCTTCCTGCCCGGTCAGGCCGAGATCCGCCGCGTGGCCGAGCTCCTTGAAGGCAGTCTCCCTGCCGGCACCTCGCTCCACCCGCTCTATGGCGACCTCTCCGCCGCCGAGCAGGATGCCGCCATCGCTCCCGCCGCCCCCGGCCTCCGCAAAGTGGTGCTCGCCACCTCCATAGCCGAGACCAGCCTCACCATCGAAGGCGTGCGCATCGTGGTGGACTCCGGCCTTTCCCGCACCGCCCGATTCTCTCCCTCCACAGGCATGAGCGCCCTCGTCACCGAACGCGTCACGCAGGACGCCGCCGACCAGCGCGCAGGCCGTGCAGGCCGCATCGAACCCGGCACCTGCTGGAGGCTCTGGCATGAAGGCGAAGCCCTGCTTCCCTGCCGCAGGCCGGAAATAATGGAGGCCGACCTCGCCCCCTTCCTGCTGGACGTGCTGGCATGGGGTTCTCTGCCGCAGGATCTGCCCTTCCTCACGCCTGCGCCCGAAGCCTCTGTTTCGCAGGCATTGCAGACGCTCCGCCTTCTGGGAGCCGTGCAGGAAAAGAACGGCCGCCCCCAGCTCACGCCCCACGGCGAAAAGCTGGCCCGCCTGCCCCTGCATCCGCGTCTCGCCCACATGGTGCTGGCCGCCGGCGAACACGCCCCGCTGGCCGCCGCCATCGCCGCCCTTGCCGAAGAACGCAGTTCCGGCACGGGATGCGACCTGCGCCCCCGCCTCGGCGAACTCCGGCGCAACGCCCGCCTGCGCAAGGCCGCCGAGACAGCCTCCACCCGGGAGGATCTGCTGCAGGCCGCGAAAACCCGCCGCTATCCCTACGCCCGACTCTCCCGCATGTGCACCCATGCACTGCTGGGCATGACT
>JAZQMJ010000366.1:0-3849 GCA_045543435.1 Mailhella sp. | reverse complement strand
CCGACTTTCGATGGGCAGGCCGTGGCAGTCCCAGCCGGGGATGTAGCCGGTCTTCCAGCCCATGAGGTTGCGGGACTTGATGATGATGTCCTTGAGGATCTTGTTCAGAGCGTGGCCGAGGTGGATGTGGCCGTTGGCGTAGGGAGGGCCGTCGTGCAGACGGTACTCGCCGCGGGAGCCGGAGGCATCCTGCATCAGCTGGAAAACATTGGAGCTTTCCCAGAACTTGAGCATTTCCGGTTCCTTCTGGACCAGATTTGCCTTCATGGGAAAACCGGTGACGGGCAGATTCAGTGTCTTTTTATATTCAGCCATGAGGCTTCCTCCGGGCGCGGCATGCGCCATAGTATGCTTGCAGGTGCGAGGCCGCAGAAAAACAGCCCACCTGGAATGGACGGAAAAAGTAATGTTTTCCCGTGTCGGGCTCAAATGTCAAGCAGGAATACGGACTTTTTCCGCGGAGGAGTGCCAAGGGCACAGAAAAGGCTCCACGCCGAACCGCAAAACGACGCAGAGCCTTCCCTTCTGAGGTCTCGGCGCCCCTGCGGGTGCGCTCTGCCCTGCCTTTCCTCACGGAGGAGACGCTTGAAAAGCCATGGGGGGCAAGCTATGCGCACCGCGCAAGGACGCCGACTTATAGTACTAAGTAATGCTGCATTGTTGCTTCAGCATTACAGCCATATTTCTTTTAAATGAAAAGAGAGGCCCCTCGGCTGAGAGGCCTCTCTTCATAAGCGTAGGACGCCGGTACTAGCGGCTGGCGACGCGGATACGGGAAATGGCACGCTTCAGAGCAAGCTCGGCACGGGCCACATCGGTATCGGGCTGGGCTTCGGCAAGGCGCTTTTCAGCGCGAGCCTTGGCTTCCTGAGCTCTTTCAACATCGATGTCGGAGGCCAGTTCGGCGGATTCCGCCAGAATGGTCACCTTGTTGTCAGAGATCTGGGCGAAGCCGCCGGAAACGAAGACCCAGTGGGTCTCGCTGCCCTGGCGGTAGTACAGGTCGCCGACTTTCAGCGCGGAGAGCATGGGAGCGTGCTGGGGCAGGAGGCCGAACTGGCCGTCCACGCCTTCGGCGCCCACATAGTCCACTTCCGCGTTCAGCACGACTTTGTCAGGAGTGACGATATCGAGACGAAGACCTTCCATAGCGGTCTCCTTTACGCCTGCTGCTGACGCTTGTTGCGCTTTTCGATGGCCATTTCAATGCTGCCGACGTTGAGCACGTCCGTCTCGGAGAGGAAGTCGTACTCGCCGTCGAGCAGGCCCTTGAAGCCCTTGATGGTGTCTTCCAGTTTCACATACACGCCGGGCAGGCCGGTGAACACTTCTGCCACATGGAAAGGCTGGGACAGGAAGCGCTGGATGCGGCGGGCGCGGGCGACGGTGAGCTTGTCTTCGTCGGACAGTTCGTCCATGCCGAGGATGGCGATGATGTCCTGAAGGTCCTTATACTTCTGCAGCACCTGCTGAACGCGGCGGGCGACGGAGTAGTGCTCCACGCCGACGACGTTCGGGTCGAGGATGCGGGACGTGGAGTCCAGCGGGTCCACGGCGGGGTAGATGCCCAGTTCGGCGATGGAACGGTTCAGAACCAGGGTACCGTCGAGGTGGGCGAAGGTGGTAGCAGGAGCGGGGTCGGTAAGGTCGTCAGCGGGAACGTACACGGCCTGCACGGAGGTGATGGAACCAGAGGCAGTGGAGGTGATGCGTTCCTGCAGGCCGCCGAGGTCGGTGCCGAGGGTGGGCTGGTAGCCCACGGCCGAAGGCATGCGGCCCAGCAGAGCGGACACTTCGGAACCCGCCTGGGTGAAGCGGAAGATGTTGTCGATGAAGAGGAGCACGTCCTGGTGTTCTTCATCGCGGAAGTACTCGGCGCAGGCCAGGGCGGTGAGGGCCACGCGGGCGCGGGCACCCGGAGGTTCGTTCATCTGGCCATAGACGAGCACGGCGCGTTCCAGAACGCCGGCTTCTTTCAGTTCGCCATAGAGGTCGTTGCCTTCACGGGTACGTTCACCCACGCCGGCGAACACGGAGTTGCCGCCGTGGCCCTTGGCGATGTTGTTGATCATTTCCATGAGCACAACGGTCTTGCCCACGCCGGCGCCGCCGAAGAGGCCGATCTTACCGCCCTTGGGGAAGGGGATGAGAAGGTCCACGACCTTGATGCCGGTTTCCAGCAGTTCCACCTTGGTGTTCAGGTCAGTGAACTCAGGGGCGGGACGATGGATGGGGAAGTACTTGTCGGTCTCGATGGGGCCGAGGCCGTCCACGGGCTTGCCCACGACGTTGAGGATTCGGCCGATGGCGGCCTTGCCCACGGGAGTCATGATGGGAGCGCCGGTGTCGACCACTTCCATGCCGCGAACCAGGCCGTCGGTGCTGTCCATAGCGATGGTGCGCACCACGTTGTTGCCCAGGTGCTGGGCAACTTCGACGACCAGTTCAGGGGCGTCAATATTGTTGGTATTCTTGATCTCGAGCGCGTTGAGGATATTCGGTAGCTTTCCCTCGGGGAAAGCCACGTCCACAACAGCGCCGATGACCTGGACTATTTGGCCTTTGATAGCTGTCATGCCCTAATGCTCCTACTGGCTTTGCTGCGCATTCGCGCCGCCAACGATATCGATAAGTTCGTTGGTGATGGCAGCCTGACGGGTCTTGTTGTAAAGAAGCGTCAGAGAATTGGTGAGTTCGTCGCAGTTGCGGGTAGCGTTGTCCATGGAGGCCATACGCGCCGCATTCTCACTGGCGGAGTTGTCGAGAAGGCCGCGGTAGATCTGAACGTTCACATAGCGGGGAAGCAGCTCTGCCAGCAGGGTGCCCACTTCGGGCTCATACAGGCATTCGGCAACCGCGCCGGACTGTTCTTCATCCGCCTTGGCGGAGGCCACGGGCAGGAGCGTCATCTTCGTGGGAACCTGACGCGCCACGCTCGCGAACTCGCTGTACACGAGATGCACTTCGTCGGCTTCGCCGCTTTCGTAAAGCTGAGCCACCTTGCCGCCAAGGCGAGCCGCCAGGCGGAAGTCGAAGGAACCCATAACGTCACCGTACGATTCGATGGTCTCGTAAGAGGTCTTGCGAACGGCATCGCGGCCCTTACGGCCCACACAGATGAACCGAACGGCCATCCCCTCGGCTTCCTTCTCTTTGGCAAGGGAAAGAGCCGTGGTGATCAGGTTGACGTTGAAGCCACCGCACAGGCCGCGATCGGCGGACAGAAGGACTATCACTGCCGTCTTGGGCTGTTCGTGGGCCTGAAGGAGCGGGTGGGCCGCACCTTCCGTCCTGGAGGCAAGTTCGCCCAGCATCTCGCCGAACTTGTCCGCGTAGGGGCGGAAGCGTTCGATGCGGTTCTGAGCGCCGCGCAGCTTCGCCGAAGCGACCATACCCATGGCCTTCGTGATCTGCTTGGTCTTGCCGACACCGGCTATCTGGAGTTTTACATCATTCAACGAAGGCATGAGTTACCCCCGCGCCTTGAAGGATACCTTGAACTCTTTGATGGCCGCGGTGAGACGGGCTTCGAGATCGTCGTCCAGCTTCTTGCGATCGCGGATATCGGCGAGGATATCGGGCTTCTCGCTGCGAAGCATTTCAAGCATGCCGGCTTCGAAGGGAAGCACGTCCTTCACTTCGATGTCGTCCAGGTAGCCGCGGGAGGCGGCGTAGATGGAGGCCACCTGTTCTTCCGTGGGCATGGGCTGGTACTGAGGCTGCTTGAGCAGTTCCGTCATGCGGGCACCGCGGTCGAGGATGGCCTTGGTGTCCTTGTCCAGGTCGGAACCGAACTGGGCGAAGGCGGCCATTTCGCGATAATGGGCCAGGTCGAGGCGGAGGGTACCG
>JAZQMJ010000365.1:0-2860 GCA_045543435.1 Mailhella sp. | reverse complement strand
GCCTGTTCAATCATCTCTGCCACGGCGGCCTGCTCTTCCTGGATGGTCTCTATCTGCTTCATGGAGCTTTCGGCTTCGTTCTTGCATATCTGGGACTGGGCCATCTGGGGCTTGGCGAACATGAACTGAAGGCTGCCGGTGGGGCCGAGGTCGATATCGGCCATGATCTGGGAAAGGGAAGTGGTACCGTCGATCTGAGACATAATATTTCTCCTGAAAAATGTGAGCTGCGTTAGATGCGGATGGCGCCGCGGCGGGAGCGGGGAGCAGCGGAAGGGCTGGAGACCGGCTGGAGGCGGGCGGCACTGGCGCGGCCGGCCTTTTCAGCTTCGGCCTTGGCTTCGGCCATGGCCTGTTCCAGAGCGGGAGTCATTTCGATATCGTCCAGCGTCACTTCGCCTTCGATGCCGAGTTCTTTCTTCTGGGCTTCGAACACGCTGTTCAGTCGCTTGAGTTCATCGGCAAGGCGGGCGATTTCCTGCTGCTGGTTCCTGAGATCCTGTTCGGTGAAAGCCATTCTGCTTCTCCTTATACTCGTTTCGGCCCGTTCTGCCGGGACTCGCTAATCATTAAGCAAAAAATATGCCAGATTGATGTTGATGTTTAATTTCAATATGTTGGCTGTCTCTATCGTTTTCAGCGTGCTCGCTGTGCCAATTTTATTGGCAAATCTTTCGGAGAGGTTGCCAACGCTTTTGGTTTAGGTAATACTAACAGAGCCTTCCAGCGCTTGCAATACCTATAGCTAAACTGGGGGGTTAGCACAAAGGCAGAACGTGGCATGCTCCTTGCATAATGGCACGTGAACCTCATTGAGGAGCCGTGAAATGGCCATTGAATCCGTAGCCAATCAATTCCAGACGACTTTCGCCACGCAGGCCCAGCAGGGGTCGGATGCGGCGAAAGGTTCTTTCATGGGCCGTGCCGTGTCTCAGGCCGTGACTCCCGAGAGCCTGCTTGCCGACGCAGCTGAGGAGCTCGCCTTCTCCGTAGATACCACTGACGAGTTCGAACTCGAAGAACGCAAGGAACGCGACAAAGCCACGCAGGCTCAGGCTGACCGCGTACGCATGTACCAGGAACTCATGCACGAGGCAGGGAAGGGCGAACAGGTGAACAGCCTGCGCGACAGCATCCGCGCTCGTGCCGATGCCCGGGCCGCCCTCGACAAGGCCCGCGAATATTTCCCCGACCCCTCCGACGCATGGGCCGCCCTGCAGGAGATAGCTGAAGAGCTCAGAAGTTCCGGCGATACGGAACAGCTCAAGACCGTTCAGGAAGCTCTCGAACAGCTCGAAGAAGCTGAAGGCCCTGCCATCCGCTCCGGCATACAGGGCGCACTTGCCGCCCGAGGCTTCCCGGAACTCGGCAGTGCCGACGGGATGCGCGACCTCTACCGCCAGACCGTATGCGAGTTCGGTTCCGTCATGGATGTGTTCGCCCACGTGCAGAAGGAATACAGCGGCGATTTCGAGCGCGCCATGGACTTCCTTTTCTCCGCACTCAGCGCGGACATCGATGCCGACGTACCCAGCATGGGCTCCCGCCACCTCGAAAGCGTTCACGACACCCTCGGCAAGGTGCGCCTCACGCAGAGCGCCTACCGCCTCTGCGAAGACACCATGAGCCGCTGGGAGAACGTGCACGGCATGAAGCAGGGCGCTGGCGGGCTCACCGCCATGACGCTCCTTGGCGATGTCATCGGGCTTGGCGAGAAGAAGTTCCTCTCCGGCATGCAGGTCGAAGGCATCATGAGGAAGTCCGGCGCGCGCGACCCCGAGCAGGAGGTCCTCTTCCTGCAGGAACTCATCAATACCGCCCGCAAGTTCCCCTCCGCGCTCTTCGGCGACGATGCCGGACGCCTGAAGGTCATCACTGCCATGCAGGAAGCCGTGGACAGCGCCGTGACCCGCGAAGACGAATGGCTCGCACAAATGGATGGCTAAGCTATGATAGAACATGAGATGCAGGCATTCGGCAGACGGCTCGGCATGGAGAACCTTGCCCTGAACCATGAAGGCATGGCCCAGCTCGACATCGAGGGGATAGGCTCTTTCTTCCTCGAAAGTCAGGAGAAGAGCGGACAGCGGCATCTTCTGGTCTATCTTTCGGCCCCCGTGCAGGAATATGACGCGGAAGCCTATCGCCGCCTGCTGGAGCAGTGCGACTACCGCAAAGCCTATCCGCTCCCGCTTTCCACGGGCGTGTTTTCCGGAAAGGCCGTGCTCCTCACCTGGCTTGATGAGCATAAGGCCACGGCCGCAGACATTGAGAACGCCTTCCGTTTCCTTGCTGAAATAATGTACGAATAAGAGGGGCTTTTCCTCCCCAAGGAGATACCTATGCCCGTTATCGGCATACTCGACCATTCCCAGGGCATCCAGTCCGTTATGGATATGCCCTCTGCGGACAGGCTCCCGCAGGCCCGCGATACCGGCGCTACTCCGCTCAAGGAGGCCGGCCTCGAGGAGCTGTATGCTCCCAACAACGCTCGCCAGCATGTTGAACGCCTGCTCTGCCCCGAAGTGGGGGATGGCTCCATCCTCAGCCCCGAAGCCTTTTCGGACCTGATAGCCTCCAGCCTCGAGTCCCTTTCTTCCAGCGACGATATGGCTGTGAAAGGGATGCTTTCCGAAGTTCGGGCCCTCCAGCGGAATGGTGAACTCTATCAGGCCTACATGGGACTGATGATAGGAGGCTAAGCCATGGCGGAACTCACCAGCGATCAGCGCCGCAGTCTGCATGTGCTTGCCTATATGCTGTACCGCATGGGGCAGGAGGGCAGGGCTCGCAAGATATACGCAGGGCTCGCCGCGCTCTCCTCTGCCCAGAAGCCCGACCAAGTCGGATCGTAGCCATG
>JAZQMJ010000364.1:0-5995 GCA_045543435.1 Mailhella sp. | reverse complement strand
TCCTAAGCCCGCTTGGCCTCCGACTTCGCCAGGTACGGTGCATGTCAGCGCATAGGTTGCCGCCATCAGCAAAAATATGACAACAATGGCTGTAACAAATGATTTGGCGCTGATATGCAAGCTTTTTTCTTTGGATTCGCTCATGGCTCTTCCCTGCTACTTGTTGCGCAAGGTCCAGGCCTGCTGAGCGATGGACAGCACGTTGTTGCACAGCCAGTACAGCACGAGGCCGGAGGGGAAGTTGATGAACATCACGGTGAAGACCACGGGCATGATCATCATGATCTTGCGCTGCTGCGGGTCGCCCATGGCGGGGCTGAGCCACTGCTGCAGGAACATGGTGGCGCCCATCACCAGAGGAGTGATGTAGAAGGGGTCCTTCACGGAGAGGTCGGCCAGCCAGAGCAGGTCGGTGCCGGGCAGGTAGGTGATGAAGGAAGCGTGGCGCAGTTCGATGCAGTTCAGGAGGGCCTGATACAGGGCCACGAACACGGGGAGCTGCACGAGGATGGGCAGGCAGCCGCCCATGGGGTTGACGCCATAGGTCCTGTACAGCTGCATCACTTCGCGCTGCATGGTCTGCTTGTCGTCCTTATACTTCTCCTGGAGCTGCTTCATCATGGGCTGGAGCTGCTTCATTTTTTCCATGGACTTGAAGCTCTTGCGGGAGAGAGGCCAGAAGACGACCTTGATGAGGATGGTCAGGGCGATGATGGCGAAGCCCCAGTTGCCCATGTAGGCCTGCATCCATTCGAGGAGCTTCAGCATGGGGATGGCGATGAAGCTGAAGATGCCGAGGTCCACGGAAGAGGAAAGATCGTTGGGAGCGGCGGCGAGCAGGTCGCGGGTCTTGGGGCCGATCCACCAGCTGGCCTTGAGTTCGGCAGGCTGGCCGGCTTCGAGCTTCACGTCCTGCATTTCCACAGCGCCGCGCCACACGCCGCCTTCGTTGATGCGGCCCTTGAACACGGCGGTGCGGCCCTGTTCGGGGAGCACGGCGGAGAGGAAGTAGTTGCTCATGAGACCGGCCCAGTAGATCTCGCCGCTCTGCATGACGCCCTGCTTGGTGAGGTCTTCCACGTCGCCGTCGTAGTCGAGCTTGCCCTTGATGTTCCACGCCATGTTCATCATGTCGTAGTTGCTTTCGCTGCTGAGGTCGGTGGCGCCGATGCTGTAGCTCACGCGGGCGGAAGGGTTGCCCTTGGGATCGACGATGGTGACCTTTTCATCCATGAGATAGGTATCGGCATGGAAGGTGATGTCGCGCTGGATGCGGGTGCCGTTGAGGTCGCCGAGGAAGGTGAGGGTGGCGGTGCCGTTCTCGAGCTTCACGTCGGAGCCGGTGAAGCTCCACTGGCCCATGTTCCAGGAAGGCTGGCCGTTCACGAGCAGGCCCATGGGAGCCACGGTAGCGGCGGCAGGGGAGACCATGTTGTAGAAGTCGGAGCCGGGGACGATGGAGGAGTCGTACTTCTTCAGCTTGAAGGACTGGAGCACGCCGCCGCCGGTGTGGAATACGGCTTCGTAGAGGGGGGTATCCACGCGCACTTCGCGGCCTTCGGAAGGCACGAACTGGGCGACGGGAGCGATGGGCTTGACTTCGGCGGGCTTGGCTTCTTCGGCAGGAGCGGCCTGCTGTTCAGCCACGGGAGCCACAGGGGTGGGCTCTATCCAGCCCATGTGTTCGGCGAAGACCTGCCAGCCGAACATGATGGTGACGGCGAGGACGATAGAGAGAATGAGGCGACGGTTATCCATGACGTTCCTGAGAGTCTGCTTTCGCAGAGGGATGAGCGTTGGAGAGGGGGGGCACAGGATCGAATCCGCCCGGATTGCCCGGGTGGCAGCGCAGGATGCGCCGAAAACCGAGCCACAGGCCCTTAATGGGGCCATGTACCTCGATAGCTTCAATAGCGTAAGTGGAACAGGAAGGGTAGAAACGGCAGCAGGGCGGGTACAGCGGTGAGATGCAGCGCTTGTAGAACCGTATGGGCAGGATGAGGAGCCGCTGTGCGAGAGTCATGCCGCGCCCTCCGAGGGGATGGCGGCGGGGGTCTCCACGGCAGAAAGGGAGGAGAGCTCGCCGAAAAGCGGCAGAAGTTCGGATTCGGCGAGAGCGAGGCAGAACTTGTCGGCACGAAGGTGCTTCTTAGGCGTGACGACGATGTCCATGCAGGGCATCTCATGCTGATGCAGGCGGAAGAATGCGCGCAGGACCCGCTTTATACGGTTTCTGGCAACGGCATTTCCGCATTTTTTGGTCACAGCAAGACCAAGACGCCCGTTTCCGAGTTCATCGGAGCTGCGGGCGAATACGACGAAATACTTCGTGTAGCGGCGTTCTCCCCCGTCGTAGCAGGCGGTGTATTCCGCCCGACGGGTGATGCGTCGTTCTCTGGGCCAGGTCAGTGACACGGGCTTTTCCTGCTGCGCTTCCGGTTTTTTAAACGCAAAATGTGGGCGCTGCGTAACGCCGCGCCCTAAACATTTGCATTGTCTGACCAAATCCCCGCAGGCGGAGACTTGGGAAGCGCACCGCCGGATTAGGCGGACAGGGTCTTGCGGCCCTTGGCGCGACGGCGGCTGATGACGGCGCGGCCGTTGGGGGTAGCCATACGGGCACGGAAGCCGTGGGTGCGCTTTCTGCTGATCTTGCTGGGCTGGTAAGTTCTCTTCATGACGCGAGGTCTCCTTACTGAAATTGGAACAAGTTGGTATAGCCTGCCTTGGGCTCTTAGTCAAGCTTAAGCAGGCTTCTTCTGCACGGAGGCGCCGCAGTATTATTCCGCTGGCGCGCCTTTCTTTTTATGCCAGCCGGGCGTTCTCGGCAAGGAAAATTAAGGGGAAAGAAATTTTAAAGTTCGTTTTCGGCGGGTGACAGCCGGAACGTTTGCGCATAAAGTGAGAATATCATTTCGCGCCGCACTGCGGCAAAGGAGCGACCATGAAGGACGTACCCGTTCTCCGCGTTGCAGCCATACACGACCTTTCCGGCTTCGGCAGAGCTTCGCTCACCGTTGCCATACCCATACTTGCCACCATGGGCATACAGGTATGCCCTCTCCCCACGGCTGTGCTTTCCTCGCAGACCGGCGGCGGCATGACCGGCTTCACCTTCCTCGACCTCACCGACCAGATGGGCCCCATGATGGACCACTGGGCTTCGCTCGGCCTGAAGTTCGACGCCGTGTATTCCGGCTTCCTCGGAAGCCCGGACCAGTCTGAACTCGCCAGCCGCTGCATCCGCGAGTTCCGCGCGCCGGGAGGCATCGTCGTGGTCGATCCTGTCCTCGGCGACAACGGCCAGCTCGACCCTACGCAGACGCCCGAAATGGTGGAAGCCATGCGCCGCCTCGTGCGCGAGGCCGACATCATCACGCCGAACTTCACCGAGGCTTCCTTCCTGCTGGACCAGCCGTACCGGCCCGATATCAGCGAGGAAGGGCTGAAGGATATCCTGCGCGAGCTTGCTTCCATGGGGCCGTCGGCCGTGGTCATCACCAGCGCGCCTTCGGAGACTCCGGGCAGTCTCGCGACTGTGGCTTATGACGGCCGCCGCTTCTGGAAGGTGGAAGTGCCGCATATGAACGCCTTCTACCCCGGTACTGGCGATGCCTTCGCCAGCGTGCTCACCGGCAGTCTGCTCCTCGGCGACAGCCTGCCCGTGGCGGTCGACCGCGCCGTGCAGTTCGTGGTGCTCGGCATGCGCGCCACCTACGGCTACGATATCCCCCACCGCGACGGCGTGCTCCTCGAACGCGCGCTTCCGGCCCTAAGATTGCCTTTTATGGGTGGAAGCTATACGGAGTTTTAAGAGTTTTTGTGGGGGAGATAATCTCCCCCACACCCCCATAATTCGCGAGGCCGCTGTTCCGAACTGCGTTCGGTTCCAGCGGCCTCGCGTTTATAGGGTAGAGGGATTAACAGAGAAAGGCCGCGGAATGTCTTCCACGGCCTTTCTTCACATCGGCGGTCTGGCGGAAGCCGGAGCCTCCGCCAGCCGAAAGTCCATCTTAGGCAAGGGCCTGCAGGAGCAGGAGAGCCACGATGTTGATGATCTTGATCATGGGGTTGACGGCGGGGCCGGCGGTGTCCTTGTAGGGGTCGCCGACGGTGTCGCCGGTAACGGCAGCCTTGTGAGCTTCAGAGCCCTTGCCGCCGAAGTTGCCTTCTTCGATGTACTTCTTGGCGTTGTCCCAGGCGCCGCCGCCGGAGGTCATGGAGATAGCCACGAACAGACCGGTGACGATGGTGCCCATGAGCATGGCGCCGAGGCAGGCGAAGGCAGCAGCCTGACCGCCGCATTCCTTGATCACGAAGTACACGACCACGGGAGCGAGCACGGGCAGGAGGGAAGGAACGATCATTTCCTTGATGGCGGACTTGGTCAGCATGTCCACGCAGGCGCTGTAGTCAGGCTTGGCGGTGCCTTCCATGATGCCGGAGATGGAGCGGAACTGACGGCGGACTTCCACGACGACGGCAGCGCCGGCGCGACCCACGGCCTTCATGCCCATGGCGCCGAACAGGTAGGGGAGCAGGCCGCCCACGAAGAGGCCGACGAGCACATAGGGATCCTGGAGGGCGAACTGGACCTTGAGGTCAGGGAAGAAGCGGTGCAGGTCTTCGGTGTAGGAAGCGAAGAGCACGAGAGCGGCGAGAGCGGCGGAACCGATGGCGTAGCCCTTGGTCACGGCCTTGGTGGTGTTGCCGACGGCGTCGAGGGCGTCGGTGGTCTCGCGGATGCTTTCGGGCAGACCGGACATTTCGGCGATGCCGCCGGCGTTGTCGGTCACGGGGCCGTAGGCGTCAAGGGCGACGATCATGCCGGCGAGAGCGAGCATGGTGGTAGCGGCAAGGGAGATGCCGAAGAGGCCGGCCTGAGCATAGGCGAAGAGGATGCCGGCGCAGATGATGATCACAGGAGCGGCGCAGGCTTCCATGGAAACAGCGAGGCCCTGGATGACGTTGGTGCCGTGGCCGGTGGCAGAAGCCTTGGCGATGCTGCGCACGGGGCGGTAGGCGGTGGAGGTGTAGTATTCGGTCACCATAACGATGAGGCCGGTCACCACGAGGCCGGAGAAGCAGCACATCAGCAGGTTGCAGGCGCCGAAGGCGTTGCCCTGGATAGCCATGCCGGTCTCGCCAGCGAACATCACCATGGTGAGGATGGCGATGAGGATGGCGGAGATGACGCCGGTGGCGATGAGGCCCTTGTACAGAGCCTTCATGATGTGACGGTCAGCGCCGAGCTTCACGAACTTGGTGCCGAGCACGGAGGCCACGATGCACACGCCGGAGATGAGCAGGGGGAACAGGATCATCTTGGTCTGCAGGGCGCCTTCGAAGAAGATGGAGGCCAGAAGCATGGTGGCCACCACGGTGACGGCGTAGGTTTCGAAGAGGTCAGCGGCCATACCGGCGCAGTCGCCCACGTTGTCGCCCACGTTGTCGGCGATAACGGCGGGGTTGCGGGGGTCGTCTTCGGGAATACCGGCTTCCACCTTGCCCACGAGGTCGGCACCGACGTCGGCACCCTTGGTGAAGATACCGCCGCCGAGACGGGCGAAGATGGAGATGAGAGAGGCGCCGAAGGACAGGGCCACGAGGGCCTGCATGATTTCAGCAGTGGGCACGCCGAAGAGGGCGAGCAGAGCGTAGTACACGGCCACGCCGAGCAGGCCGAGGCCCACCACGAGCATGCCGGTGATGGCGCCGGACTGGAAGGAGATGTTCAGGGCGGGAACCATGCCCTGTTCAGCGGCGGCGGCAGTGCGGACGTTGGCGCGCACAGACACGTTCATGCCGATGAAGCCGGCGAGGCCGGAGAGCACAGCGCCGAGCACGAAGCCCAGAGCGGTGAGGAAAGACATGCTGACGAGCAGCAGAACGGCCACCACGGCGCCAACGATGGCGATGGTGCGGTACTGACGCTTAAGGTAGGCCTGAGCGCCTTCCTGAATGGCACCGGCGATGCGCTGCATGTCGGCGTTGC
>JAZQMJ010000363.1:0-2354 GCA_045543435.1 Mailhella sp. | reverse complement strand
AGGCAGGCAGACGCGGCGGGCATATCGGTCTCGGAGTACATCCGGCGACTTTGCTTCGGCGGCAGGCCCATCACGTCACGCACCGACAGCCAGACCATCCGTGAACTCCGGCGTCTGGGAGGGCTGCTCAAGCATAACTTTGAAAGTGTCCGCGAGGCTGGCGGCTATCAGGCTGTATCGAAAATGGAAGCCGCTCTTGAGGCAGTCCGGCAGGTTATCGAGAGGCTGAGTCGGGAATGATCGTCAAGAAGATAAAACGAACGAGCTTCAAAAAATCCAAGGCAATCATGATTTCGGAGCTGATCGAGTACATCTTCGCCAGCCACGACGACCAAGGAAAGGAAAAGCTGGCACATTCTGGCACGCTGAATTTTCTCACCACGACACGAGCCGCCCAAAAAAACGAAATGATTGCTCTTGCTGAGGAGTCCATCCAAAGCAGGATGCCAGTCACGCATTGGGTTCTGAGCTGGAAGGATGAGGAACAGCCCACGCCTGAAAAGGTGGACTTTACCGTCCGATATTTCCTCCAGTTCATGGAGTGGAAGGAACATCAGGCGTTCTATGCCGTCCACAAGAATACATCCAATCTGCACGTCCACATCGTGGTGAACAGGGTGCATCCCGACACGCTGAAGGTGCATCGCCCGAACCGAGGTTTTGATATCGACCGCGCCCATCTCGCTATCGCCAAGCTCGAAAGAATCCAAGGCTGGGCCAGCGAAGAGAACAGCGTTTACGAGCCTTCGCTGTCTGGCAATTTCCTTTCTTTGAGCAAACGGGATTACCCGAAACTCTGCCCTGTTGCGGAGAGTTTGGAAAACGCCACCGGTGAGAAGTCGGCCCAGCGCATTGTGCGAGAGCGCGGTCTTTCCATTATTAAGGATGCGACCTCGTGGCGGGAACTCCACGAGGGACTTGCCGAGGTCGGCCTACGCTTTGAGAAGAAAGGTTCGGGAGCGTTGGTCTGGGTAGGTGACGTGGCGGTCAAGGCATCGAGCGTGGACAGGTCGTTCAGTATGCCGAAGCTGGTCAAACGACTAGGGGAGTTTGAGGGCGGGGACTACCCCAAGGAAAGGCTACGCCCCATGCCTGAACCTGTCATTGAGGCCAAAGCCATGTGCGAAGAGGATTGGCGGGAGTACCGGCAGGAACAAGACATTAAAAAGAAAGAACGAGCCCTTATCCTGAACCGGAAAAAGGACGCGCTCCAACGCTGGGAAGATGAACGGAAGGCCCGCCGCGTAGCTTCACTACGCGCTCTTTCCCCTTATGGCCTCCCGCTGATGAACATAGGTCGGCACTTCTTGAAAGAGCAACAGCGGCAAGAAAAGAGGAAGCTCTACCATACACAAAAGATCATCCCCGAACGGCGTACCAGCCCCCATTCCTTCAAACATTGGTTCTCCCAGAAAGCATCGAGGAAGGCCGTACTCTGGCGACTCAGAAAAAAGCTGAATCCCAGCCTACGGGTCGAAAAGTTCGCGTTCCCGAAAAACTATGATTTCCGGCCTTGCTATGAGCAGTATCTTGAGAAGGTCAAAAAAGAGCTCGGCGAAAACGCCGATGGTTCTCGGATTGACGCCGAAATCGCCCTGCGGATGCGTCTGGATGGACACGACATCAACGCATCTATTAACACCATTTATCATGAGAGCAATTGGGCCAAGCTGAGAACCTCGCAAGAAGAAAGACTCGAGTACGTCAGCCGTATCGCCCGTGTCTCCTTTGGCACGGTTGGCGATGTCGCCATCGCCCAGAGGAAGGTCGAACCTGAGAGAAAAAAGCTCGTAACTTCGGAAACAGATCGCGTACACTGTACTCCCTTCACAAGGTAGGTCATGGCAGATTCTTTTCGCAATGTCTTATCATGAGTAGGGTATTGCTGGTGAGTATGGTAAGGCATATTCCCATTTATTTCCCTTCGTTCTGGGCATTGCCGAGTATACGGGAATACGCCTCATTTATCGTTGTTTGCTATTCCGGTCTATCTGCCAATCCCAGTACGTTGGCTATCCGTTTAAATACGTTCAATCCCATATCAACTTTGTCGTTTTCGATGTCGGACATATGCGAGTAAGAAATATCGGTTTCATCAGCCAAATTTCTTTGCGTCATATCTTTGGCTTGACGAACTTGAATAATGGTAGTGCTGGTATTGCTAAGAAGATCATAAAGGTCAAATGATTTCATTGGATTCTCCTTGGTGACGTATTGTCCCAGATCGCAGGGAATCCATTAGTTTCGCAAAGTATTATTGAGGAATGAATCGTCTATAGACGATGGATTCTTGAGTAGAGGTTTGATAAACTTAGGAGTATTTACCTTAAATACATCGGGCCGCCCAAAGGCGG
>JAZQMJ010000362.1:0-3977 GCA_045543435.1 Mailhella sp. | reverse complement strand
ACTTCATTCTGGGGCTGATAGGGCAGCTTCTGCTTTTCCAGCATGGAACAGCCGGAAAGGAAGAGGGCAAGGCAAAGGATGAGAAGAGGGAAGAGGCGGAAACGAGTTTTCATACGGATATCCTGCCGCTGTCAGTAAAGGAAACGGCCCGCACGGAAAAGTGCGGACCGTCTATCATAGTTCACCTTGCGAGGGAGGGCAAGCCTGCTATGGGGGAAGTTCCCGGCAGGCAAGGGAAATCTTCGGCTATTTCTTGCTGTTTTTATCTTCTTTTTTCTTGGGGAGGGGGCAGGCGTCACGCGCCTGGAAACGATCCGGGCGCACTCAGCCGCCGGAAGTTATCCCCAGCTTCTGGAGGAAGAAAAATGCGCCGAGCAGGCCGACGATGGCGAGGATGGAAAAGAGCTTTTCCATGAGTTCAGAAAATTCCATGAGTACTCCGGCAGTCCTTCAGTGAAAGTATAGGGCTGAGTATCGCCTTTCCCCGAAAAATTGCAAGCAGTTTCGGAATGATTCCCGTTAAAGAAAAGCCGCCTTTCCCGGGAGAGAAAGGCGGCCTGATATCATGCCGGGGCAGGTTCGCTCACCCTGCCGCAGAGATACGGTCAGATGGCCACGCTGTTGAAGCCGTTGTCCACGAACACGCATTCGCCGGTGATGCCGGAGGCGTAGTCAGAGGCGAGGAAGGCGGCGGTGTTGCCCACTTCCTCGATGGTGACGAGGCGGCCCTTGGGGGCGCGGGAAGAGAAGATGCTGCCGATCTGGTGGAAGTCGCCGATGCCGGAAGCGGCCAGAGTGCGGATGGGGCCGGCGCTGATGGCGTTCACGCGGATATCGGCAGGGCCGAAGTCCTTGGCGAGGTAGCGCACGGAGGCTTCAAGGGCGGCCTTGGCCACGCCCATCACATTGTAGTTGGTGATGACCTTCTGCGCGCCGTAGTAGGTCATGCAGAGGATGGAGGCGCCGGGGTTGAGCAGGGGCTCGAAGGCGCGGGCCATGGCGACGAGGGAATAGGCCGAGATGTCCATGGCGAGGTGGAAGCCGTCGCGGCTGGTATCGATGAAGCGGCCGGTGAGGTCGTCGCGGTTGGCGAAGGCGACGGAATGCACGAGGATGTCGAGCTTGCCCCACTTTTCCGCCACGAGTTCGGCGGCGCGGGCGATGTCTTCATCGCTGGCAACGTCACAGGGGAAGGTGAAGTCGCCACCAAGTTCTTCGCTGATGGGCTCCACGCGCTTCTTCAGGGCGTCGCCGAGGTAGCTGAAGCAGAGCTGTGCGCCTTCGCGCTTGAATGCGGAAGCGATGCCGTAAGCGATGCTGCGCTGGTTGGCTACGCCGAAGATGGCGGCTTTCTTTCCTTCAAGAAGCATAGTTCCTCTCCTTTGGTATGCTTGCATTTCGTAAGGCAGGAGGCCTGCCGTTCTGCGGCTCAGCCGCGGAGTTCCACGGACTGGGCGTGGGCTTCAAGGCCTTCGAGGCGGGCCAGCCTGGCGATGGAGGCCGCATGGCGCTTCGTGAATTCGGCGGAAGCGGCGATGACGCTGGTGCGCTTGCAGAAGGTCTGCACGCTCAGGGCGGAAGAATGGCGTGCCGTGCCCAGAGTGGGAAGCACATGGTTGGGGCCGGCGTAGTAGTCGCCCACGGGTTCGGGGGAATACTGGCCGAGGAAAACGGCGCCGGCGTGGCGGATGGAAGGCAGGATATCCCACGGGGAAGCGGTGCAGACTTCCATGTGTTCGGGCGCGATGAGGTTGCTTATCTCCACGGCGGTGGCCATGTCGGGCACGACGATGAGCGCGCTCCAGTCGCTGAGGGCGGCGCGGGCTATGTCGGCGCGGGGGAGTTCGGCACAGCGGCGCTCGAGGGCGGAGGCCACGCGTTCGGCCAGAGCCGCGCTGGGGGTGACCAGCACGGAGGAGGCGAGGGCGTCGTGTTCGGCCTGCGAGAGCATGTCGGCGGCCAGCCATTCGGGGTTCGCACCTTCGTCGGCAAGCACGAGTATCTCGCTGGGGCCGGCTATCATGTCGATGCCCACCTTGCCCTGGACGAGCTTCTTGGCCGTGGTGACGAAGATGTTGCCGGGGCCGGCGATGACGTCCACGGCCTTGATCTCCTTGGTGCCGTAGGCCAGGGCCGCGATGGACCAGGGGCCGCCCACGCGATAGACTTCATTGATATCGAGCAGATAGGCCGCGGCGAGCATATAGGGGTTCAGGGTGCCGTCGGCGCGGGGGGGCGTGACAACGGCGATGTCCTTCACGCCTGCCACCTGGGCGGGGATGGCGCCCATGAGCATGGAGGAGATGAGCGGAGTGTTGCCGCCCTTGCCGCCGGGCACATAGAGGCCGGCGCGGTCCACAGGCTCGACCTTCTGGCCGAGGATGGAGCCGTCTTCACGGGTGATGAACCAGGACTTGTCCTTCTGCGCTTCGTGGAAAGTACGGATATGGGAGGCCGCTTCCATGATGATGGAACGCTCTTCGCCGGAAATGGAGGCGGCGGCGCGGGCCAGCTCTTCCTGGGAAACGGCGAGGGGCAGTTCTATTTCCGGAGCGTCGAACTGGCGGGTGCGCTCCAGCAGGGCTTCATCGCCGCGGGCGCGGACATCGTCGATGATGGCGCGGACCTGGTTTTCCACGTCCTGGCCGGAATTGTCGGCAGGGTTGCCGCGTTCGGCGAGGCGCTGGAAAAAGGCCAGGGCTTCGGCATCGGCGGCGGATTTTATATTCAGTATGCGGCAGGCCATTGTGTTTCTCCTTGGCGACCGGGGCGCTTTTCGTCCTCCAGTCTATCGCAACATATGGATGCTATCCTGAAAAGAGTCAAGTTTTCCTAGGGCTCAGAAAGGAAATTCCGGGGCGTTCGGCTCAGTTTTTCCTGTCTTTTATCACCTGGCGGCCTCGGCCGAGGGCCATCTTGCCAGCCGGAACGTCTTCCACGATGACGGAGCCTGCGCCGATGAGCGCGCCGTCGCCTATGGTCACGGGGGCGACCAGAGAGGTATTGCTGCCGATGAAGCAGTCAGCGCCTACGACAGTCTTGAACTTGTTCTTGCCGTCGTAGTTGCAGGTGATGGTGCCTGCGCCGAAGTTCACGCCGGGGCCGACTTCGGTATCGCCGAGATAGGTGAAATGATTGGCTTTCGAGCCCTTGCCGAGATAGGTCTTCTTGAGTTCCACGAAGTTGCCCACATGGGCCTTCTCGTCCACGAGGGCCTGAGGACGCAGGCGGGCGTAGGGGCCGACGATGGCGCCGGAACGCACTTCCGCGCCTTCGATGTGGCAGAACTCGCGCAGTTCCACGCCGCCGTCGATGACGGCATCGCGGATGACGCAGTGGGAGCGGATGCGGGCGCCGTTCCTGATGACGCTGGAGCCGTATATCTCGCAGGGGCCGTAGATCTCAGCGCCGGGCTCGATGACAGAGAGAGGGCTGACGCGTATGCCGGAAAGGCCGTGCATGACCACGCCGGAAGCGAGGATGGCGGCGTTGCGGCGGGCCTGCAGGAGTTCCTCGGCGGCGGCGAGCTCAACGGGATTGTTCACGCCGAGCAGGGCATTGCCGTCGCAGCCGGAGCCTTCGGCCTTGATGCCGCGCACGTCCATGCCGGCTTCGAGACCGAGGGAGACGAGATCGGTGATGTAGTATTCGCCGCTCTTATTATTGTTGCCCAGGCGGGGCAGGAGCTGGCGCACGGCAGGCAGGGAGAAGAGGTAGATGCCGGTGTTGACTTCGTGGGCGTCTTCCTTCGGGCCGTAGATGGCAGGATCGAAGTCCTTGGCTTCCACGATGGCCTGTACGGCTCCGTCCTTGCGCACCACGCGGCCGTAGGAGGCGGCGTCGTCGAGTTCGAGGCTGAGGAAGGCCACGTCTGCTCCTTCGGCTCCGTCGAGGAAGCGATCCAAAGTCGGAGGCCAAGCGGTCTTAGGAAGACAACATCATTTTTCAACTCCTTGGCTCACAGAACGACATGGCTA
>JAZQMJ010000361.1:0-1915 GCA_045543435.1 Mailhella sp. | reverse complement strand
CGTACTGATCAAGAGCCTCAATCGCCAGAGCGTAAAACTGAGTGTTGTACAGCATCAGCAGCTTGACTTCGAAATCATCCATGTCCAGGATGTCTGCGGCAGTCAGGACGCTAAACTCACGGGACATAATGTTCTTAATGTGGGCATTCCATTCTTTCTGGCTGGGCGCGGCGCAAATAATCCTCATTTGAATCATTCTCTCTTTCAAATCGTGTGTGCTGTTGGGTAAATCAAGCTCCAGCAGGGAGCGCCAACATGGCGGGTTCCACCGGAACAGGGATGTCCTGCTTGTGCATGCCGAACTCCGCAATCTCAGGGTACTTTTCAAGGAACCAGGCCTTGATGGTGGGATAGCGGAAGGTCTTGCTGTGGCATTGAGCAATCAGGCGCATTTCTTCATACTCACGGAAAATTTTCATCCGTTCTTCGTGGTTTCCGTGGGTCAGAATGTAGCTTTCCATGTACTCGTAGGTCAGGCCCTTGTAGCATTCCTTGTTTTCGTTGCGTCTGATTGTGCGCAGCACCACCTTATACAGAGGGTAGTCCTTGCGAACAGCCTGAAGGTGGGCGTATTCTTCGCTCATGGTGTTATTGGCATACTTAGCAAACTCGCGGCTCATGACCAGCTGACGCTCTTTGTGGTCGATTTTCAGGAAACCGTACATTTTCTTCTACCTCTTTCTGATTTGTCGTGGGGGAAGGTCAGGCAGCCTTATGCTTGGCAGCCTGACGCTTTTCCTTGTCCGCAGCCATCTTCTGACGGCGCGCTTCCAGCTTGGCTTCGCGTTCTTCGTGGTACTTCTTGACTTCGGGGTAAACTTCGAGGAACCAGTCCAGAATCACGTGGAAGGAAGCAGACTTGGCCCCCAGTTCGATGGACAGTTCATCCTGCGCACGCATTTCCAGGAACTCGGCCATGTTGGACTGCTCATCGTCGTCGTGCTTTTCGATGTACTTCTTCATGAAGTCATAGTCCAGACCGGCGTAGGGATTGGTGTTCTTGCTCTTGGCGGAGATGATCTTCACAGAGAAGCCGGGGTTATCCTGCTGAGCGGCAGTCAGGGCGATGTACTCATCGGAACCGTAGCGGGAAGCAGCCTTCTCAAAGGTCTTGCTGATTTCGATGGTACGCTTTGCACGGTTGATCTTGATGTTCAGGGCGGCAGCGGTGTTGGCGGCGGTGTTCTCGTTGATGGGCTTCATAGTAGTTACCTCTTTCTTTCTGGGCTCTTGGCCCTGTTGTTTTGCCTTGGGGTTTGTTCCCCTCGGTGTGACTATATAGTAACATACCGCAACGCCTAACCTGTCGTTATATTATGCCATGTTCATTCTTTCGATTTCTTTCTTACACCGATTTGCTACTAGGTTTATATTCCATCTGCAACACATTCTCCATACTCAGATAGATGCTTCAAAGATGTTAGTTTCTTGCTTCAAAGACGTTGGTTACTTGTTTGGAAGATGCTTGAAAGTTGCTTGTTTTGGTATTCCTTTTGTGGTATACTGTCCTTACGAATGGTACACTTTTTAGGAAGTACACTTTTCGGGTGTTTTGAGGGGCTTTTCAGCCTCTCCAGGAGATGGGCGTACACTTTTTGTACACCTTGAAAATGGTTGAAACAAAAAAGGGAACCACCCTTCATCAGAGTGATTCCCTTGAAAATCCTTGATTTTACTGGATTTGTGCTTAGCCGAAGTAGCGCTTCAGCAGGCCTTCGAAAGCCTTGCCGTGACGGGCTTCGTCGCGGGCCATCTCATGCACAGTGTCGTGGATGGCGTCCAGGTTCAGGGACTTGGCCAGCTTAGCCAGCTCGAACTTGCCGGAGGTCGCGCCGTTCTCAGCGTCCACGCGCATTTCCAGGTTCTTCTTGGTGGAGTCGGTCAGGACTTCGCCCAGCAGCTCGGCGAACTTGGC
>JAZQMJ010000360.1:0-6686 GCA_045543435.1 Mailhella sp. | reverse complement strand
GGCTTCTGCATGCGCCAGAGGGCCATCTTCAGGTTGGAAGAGCAGCTGGGGCAGGGAGAGATGACGCAGTCGGCGCCGGTCTTGGCGGCCTGCATGAGGTTGCGTGCGGCGAGAGCGCCGGAAAGCTCATGGCTCACGGAGTGGGCGGGGGTGGAGCCGCAGCAGTTCCAGTCTTCGATCTCCACGATGTCCATGCCCAGGGCGTTGCACACGGCGCGGGTGGACACTTCGTATTCCACAGAAGAGCCATGACCGGAGCAGCCGGGATAGTAAGCGTATTTCATGGTCTAGCTCCTGTCTTCTTTATCCGCGTAGCGCTGGAAGATGCGGGCCACTTCTTCGCGGCCGTGGATGACGGACGGGATGAAGGGCATCTTGTTCTTCATGAGCGCAGTAGGCGCGATCTCGACGTTGCCCCAGCCGCGCAGGGTGCGGGCCATGAAGCCGGCCATAACGCCCAGCTCGTAGGAACGGCCGGTGTATTTGACGGTGTCGAGGAAGGACTTCCAGAAGGTTTCGATAGGACGGTCCTGCACCCAGCCCTCACGGCGAGCCATGTTGCGGAGGGTCTCCATAACGGCGGCGACGTCGATGTTATTGGGGCAGCGAGAGCTGCAGGTAGAACAGGACAGACACAGCCACAGCGAACGGTTCTTCAGGGCTTCTTCCTTGAGGCCCATCTGCACGGCGCGCATGATCTGGCTGACCTGGCGGTCATAGACCTGAGCGCTGGGACAGCCTGCCGTACACTTGCCGCACTGGTAGCAGGCCGACAGGTTCTGACCGCTCTCTTCTTCGACCTGGCGCTTGAAGGTCAGGTCTCTGGCTTTATCAAGCCTAGTGATGTTCATAATGACTCCCCTTGTAGACTTTTCACAACCCCATGAAAAACAAAAGCATTTTGCAGGTGCTTTGTGAAAGGCTTACTAGTCAAGTACAAAAAAGAGACAACAGTATCCCTTTTTATTTTATCCAGTAAAACACACTTCAGGAAGCAAGTCCATACCGCTTTCATGCAAGCTGTCTTACTAAATATCATTTCATGAATGAATATAATCAGATACCGAACGCCACAATTTTCACATATGCCATCATGCACCTTTTTACGTTGCAATTTTGCATATGGTAGTATTTTCTGCCATGCCTCCGGACTATTGACGAAGCGGCAAGAAGGTGGAAAATTCACACGATGGAGTTCTGGCCTGCCTCAAGGCATCCCCAAACCGCATCATCCCGGATAATCCACCGTTCAGGACGCACCATGAAGATCATCGACATCATCAAAAGCCCCAAGCCCACGCTTTCCTTCGAAGTTTTCCCGCCCAAGACCAGCCAGAACTTTGAAAGCGTACGCATGGCCGTGGAAGAGATAGCGGCCCTCAAGCCCGACTTCATGAGCGTGACCTACGGCGCAGGCGGCGGCACCTCCGACTTCACGGCCGACATAGCCGCCGGCATACAGGACAAGTACGGCGTGCCCACGCTGGCCCACATGACCTGCGTATCCTCGCCCCGCGAGCTGGTGCGCCGCGTCACCGATACCCTTAAAGATAAGGGCATCACCAATGTCCTGGCCCTGCGCGGCGACATCCCCGAAGGATTCGACCTTTCCACCGCCGACTACCGCTACGCCTCCGAACTCATCCGCGAGATAAAGGAACGCGGCGACTTCTGCATAGGCGGCGCCTGCTACCCCGAAGCCCATCCCGAAAGCGAAGACTCCTTTGCCGACCTCGCCCACCTCAAGGAAAAAGCTGACAGCGGCTGCGAGTTCTTCACCACGCAGATGTTCTTCGACAACGCCATCCTCTATAATTTCATCTACCGCGCCCGCGCCGCCGGCATCAGCGTGCCCATCGTGGCGGGCATCATGCCTGTGACCAACGCCGCGCAGATAAAGCGCATCATGGCCATTTCCGGAGCGGCCCTGCCCCAGCACTTCGTGCGCATCGTGGACCGCTACGGCTCCAACCCCGCCGCCATGATGCAGGCCGGCATAGCCTACGCCACGGCGCAGATCATCGACCTTTTCGCCAACGGCGTCCCTGCCGTACACGTCTATTCCATGAACAAGCCCGAGATAGCCCGGCGCATCATGGAAAACGTGTCCCATATCATCCGCTAGGTCTGACGCATGGACATAGTCCCTTCCCTGCGCATAGCCGCCCCCGGAGAACTGCGCGCCGACAGGAGCGAAGCTCTGCGCTATCTCGGCTATGGGAAGAACGCGCCCGACGAGGCCGTGCTCGACCTGCTGGACTCCTGCGAGAAGGAACTGCTCGATTCCTGCCAGGCGCGCGCCTGCTGGGCGAGAGTGCCCGTGAGCTTCCCTTCCGACCTCTCGGTGGATCTCGGCTTCGGCCCCATCGAAAGCGTTTCGCTGGCAAAGCACCTCAAGGGCTGTCACAGCGCCCTGCTCTTCGCCGCCACCATCGGCATCGGAGCGGACAGGCTCGTCGCCCGCTGGAGCC
Organism: Mailhella sp.; assembly: GCA_045543435.1. Classification (GTDB taxonomy): domain Bacteria; phylum Desulfobacterota; class Desulfovibrionia; order Desulfovibrionales; family Desulfovibrionaceae; genus Mailhella. The sequence goes on along the minus strand of JAZQMJ010000360.1, from coordinate 4,215 downwards.
GCCTGCGCCCCAGCCGGAGCGCAGTACTCGACGCGCTGGGATCTTCCGCCGTCGAATGCTGGTGCGACGACGTGGAACGCGACCTCACGAAGGACGAAGAGAAGCACTGCGACCGCTTCAGCCCTGGCTACGGCGACTTCCCCCTGCATCACCAGAAAGATCTCATGCACTGCCTCGACATGGGCCGCCTGCTCGGCATAAGCCTCAGCGACTCCCTGCTCATGAAGCCCGCCAAATCGGTGACGGCCGTCATCGGCCTCGGGGCTTCGGCCCGCACCTGCGGCAGCAAGTGCATGTTCTGCGAAAAGAAAAACTGCATCTACCGAGAGGTCATAGTATGAACCTGCTTGAAAAAATACGCACTTCGCGCACCTACTGCGACGGCGGCATGGGCACCCTGCTCCAGGCCCGCGGCCTCAAGCCCGGCGAACTGCCCGAACGCTGGAACCTCACCCGCCCCGAAGACATCATCGGCATACACCAGCAGTATCTGGAAGCCGGCTCGAACATCATCACGGCCAACACCTTCGGCGCGAACGTGCTGAAGTTCGGGGACGAGCTTGAAGACATCATCGTCGCCGGCCTCAACAACGTGCGCACGGCCATCAGCCGCCTCGCCCCCGAAAAGCAGGCCGACCGCTATGTCGCCTTCGACATCGGCCCTCTGGGCAAGATGCTCCAGCCCCTCGGCGACCTGCCCTTCGAAGACGCCGTGGAGATTTTCGCCAAGAGCATACGCATCGCCGCCCGCCACGGGGCCGACCTCATCTTCATCGAAACGATGAACGACTCCTACGAGGCCAAGGCCGCCGTGCTCGCCGCCAAGGAGAACTGCGACCTGCCCGTGTTCATCACCTGCGTCTATGACGCGCAGGCCAAGCTCATGACCGGCGCCGACCCTGCCGCCATGGTGGCCATGCTCGAAGGCCTCGGCGTGGACGCCCTCGGCATGAACTGCTCCCTCGGCCCGGACCAGATGCTCCCCATCGTGCCCCTCCTCGCCGCCGAGACCAGCCTGCCGCTCATCGTGAACCCCAACGCAGGCCTGCCCCGCACCGAGGCCGGCAAGACCATCTTCGATGTGGACGCCGAATACTTCTCCAACGTGATGGTGAAGATAGTCGAGTCCGGCGCCTGCCTCGTGGGCGGCTGCTGCGGCACCACGCCGGAATACATACGCCGCACTGTCATGAAGACTTCCGGCATGCCCTACCGCCTGCCGGAAAAGAAGAAGCACACTGTCGTTTCTTCCTACACGCATGCCGTACGCATCGGCGAAGAGCCCATACTCATCGGCGAACGCATCAACCCCACGGGCAAGAGCCGCTTCAAGCAGGCCCTGCGCGAAGGCGACATCGACTATATCCTTAATGAAGGCGTGCGCCAGCAGGAAGCCGGGGCGCATATCCTCGATGTGAACGTGGGCCTGCCCGAGATAGACGAACCCGCCATGATGCTCAATGTGGTGCGCGAGCTCCAGGCCGTGTCCGACCTGCCCCTGCAGATAGACACCGTGGACCCCGTCGCCATGGAAAAGGCCATGCGCGCCTGCAACGGCAAGCCGCTGGTGAACTCCGTGAACGGCAAGCCCGAAAGCATGGAATCCGTGTTCCCGCTGGTGAAGAAATACGGCGGCGTCATGATAGCCCTGACCATCGGCCCGGACGGCATCCCCGAGACCGCCGAAGGCCGCTATGCCATCGCCGCCGACATCGTAGCCAAGGCCGAAGCCTATGGCATAGACCGCCGCAACATCGTGGTGGACCCGCTGGCCATGGCCGTCTCCTCCGACCCGCAGAGCGCCAACGTCACGCTGGAGAGCATACGCCTCATCGAAGAACGCCTCGGCGTACACACCAGCCTCGGCGTGTCCAATATCTCCTTCGGCCTGCCGAACCGCGACTTCGTGACCTCCACCTTCTTCGCGCTCGCCCTGCAGACCGGCCTCGACGCCGCCATCATGAACCCGTTCTCCGTGGAGATGATGAAGGTCTACCACAGCTACCGCGCCCTTCGCGGCATGGACGCCAACTGCACGGACTATATCGGCTTCGCCTCCGGCCTCAGCACGCAGGCCGTGGCCGGGAACGCGGCCGCCCCCGCCTCCCCTGCCGCCGACTCCGCCGACCCGCTCAAGCATGCCGTCATCAAGGGCCTGAAGGAAAAGGCCGGCACTCTCGCCGCGCAGATGGCCGCGGAGATGGACCCGCTGGACGTGGTGAACGGGCAGATCATCCCGGCGCTCGACGTGGTGGGCAAAGGCTTCGAAGCCAAGACTGTCTTTCTGCCCCAGCTCCTCATGAGCGCGGAAGCCGCCAAGGCCGCCTTCGAGGCCGTGAAGGCCGCCATGCCCTCCAGCGACCAGCCCAGCAAGGGCAAGATCGTGCTGGCCACGGTGAAGGGCGACATCCACGACATCGGCAAGAACATCGTGCGCACGCTCCTCAGCAACTACGGCTACGAAGTCATCGACCTCGGCAAGGACGTGCCCCCGCAGAAGATCGTGGACTGCGCCCTTGAACACGACGTGAAGCTCGTGGGCCTTTCCGCCCTCATGACCACCACTGTGCCCGCCATGGAAGAGACCATAGCCCTGCTCCGCAAGTCCGGCGCACGCGCCAAGGTCGTGGTGGGCGGCGCCGTGCTCACGCAGGAGTACGCCGACATGATCCATGCCGACCACTACGCCAAGGACGCCATGGAGACCGTGCGCTACGCCGAAGAGCTGTTCGCAGAATAAAAAAATGCGCCAGACCCGAGGGCTGACGCGCAGAAATACCGGGGATGCCCCGCTAAAGAGCCTGTTCCAGCGTGAAACGGATGGGGATGACCGTCCGGCTGGGCAGGCTCTTCCCGTTTTCAGTATAGGGCCGGAACGAGGAACGTCGTATGGCCTCGCAGGCCGCATCGGCCAGCAGGCGATGCCCGCTCTCAAGGACTTCTATGTCGCGCACAGAGCCGGCATCGTCCAGCGACACCCGAAGCTTCACCAGCCCGAAAATGCCCGCTCGGCGTGCCTGAAGAGGATAGACAGGACGGCTGAAACGCGTGAAGGCCGGGCCGCAGGGCTTGCCGAAAGGCACATCCGCTCCGCCTGAAGATGCCATGCCCGCCTGCGCCGGGGACGCAGAAGCGTCAGCTGTCCCAGACGAAACGATGGGGGCAGTCTCTGCCGCCTTGTCTGGCCGCTCCGAACGCGCCCGGGATCTCTTCGCTTCGGCCCTTGCCGGGCGTTTCTCAGGCGTACGGCTCACCTGCTTTTTCTGCTCGGCAGGCTTCACCGCTTCACTTTCTGCCGGAGCAGGGACCGTTTCTTCCCTCTTTTCCGAAACACTGCCCGTTCCGGCGTCCGCTCCCGGGCTGGGCGCAGCCAGAGAAACAAGCGACAGGCTCATCGGCCCGGCATTGCCGGGAGTCTCCCCAAGAGGAAGAACACAGAGCAGGCCTGCCGCCAGCGCCGCATGCAGGACGAGAGACAGCCCCCCTGCAAGAAGGGGCGCTGTTTTTTTTCTTTCTGCGGGGGCGGCAAGTTCCATCAGTATTTTTCCCGGTGAAGGATGTCCACAAGCTGTTCGAGCGCATCAAGAGCCCGAAGCGAAGGCCGGGTGAAGAGGTCGGCATCCACAGCATAGACGCGGCTCGGGGCAAGTTCTGTCGACAGAGCCGCGCCGTCGATGCGCTTCGGAAGCCCTCCCCTGCACGAGTCCATGCTCGAAACGAGCACGACATCAGGCTCAAGCCTGACCAGCTCCTCCCTGCCAAGCACAGGATAGACGGCATTCCCCTGCGCCGCAACTGCACACACGCCGCCCGCCTTCTCGATGATGCGGCTGATGAACGTCCCCTTCGCGGCGGCCATGAAAGGCTTCTCCTGCACGAGGAAGAGTACGGAAGGCCGCTTCTTGCTGAGTCCGGCTGTGCTTTCTACGCGCTCCAGCCGCATCTCCACTTGCCGGGCAAGCTCTTTTGCCTTTTCAGGAACATCCAGCACTCTGCCCAGCCGTTCCAGCTCTCCCAGCATCCCCTCAAAGGAACGGATATCGAGCGTCATCGTTTCCGCGCCAGATCCCTGCAGGCGGCGGAGCAGATGCGGCGGCGTGCCGTCGCCCACAGCCACGCAGAGGTCAGGGGCAAGGGCAAGCACCTTTTCCAGCGACGGGCTGTGGAACGGGCCTACATCCGGCACTGACGCCAGTTCCGGCCCGGCATCTCCGC
>JAZQMJ010000359.1:0-8795 GCA_045543435.1 Mailhella sp. | reverse complement strand
GCCAAGGAGTTGAAAAATGATGTTGTCTTCCTAAGACCGCTTGGCCTCCGACTTCCACTTCGCCGCCTTCACGGGTGACGACATCCTGCACGCGGCATTCGGTGATGAGGGAATGTTCCAGAAGCCCGATGACACGCGCTTTGCCGGAAGGCACTTTCACGGAGAAGGGGCGCGCAGGCAGGGGAGCGAGGTTCACGCTGGACTGCAGGACGCCCGGGTCGAGCATGCCGAGACTGCGGACCATGCGGCCCTCCCGAGCCGCGAGTTCGCCGCCGGCCCAGCAGGCCAGCACTTCGAAGTCCTTGAGATCCTTCACAAGGACGAGGTCGGCGCGGCGGCCGGGAGCGATGGCGCCGCGGTCGCGCAGGCCGTAGCATTCTGCGGCGTTCAGAGTGGCCATGCGCACGGCGTCCACGGCATCCACGCCGTTCTCCACAGCCAGCTTCAGTATGCCGTTGATGTGGCCGCGCTCGAGGATATCGGCGGGCTGGCGATCGTCGGTGCAGAAAAGACAGCGGCGCTGATTGGCAGGCGTGAGCCCGGGCAGGAGCTTCTTCACTTCGCGTCCGGCAGAGCCTTCGCGCATGAGTACATACATGCCGCGCGCCACGCGCTCCTTCAGCTCTTCCGGCGTCGTACATTCATGGTCGGTGTTCACGCCGAGGGCGGCATAGGCGTCCAGTCCAGCCCCGGAAAGCATGGGGGCGTGGCCGTCGATGACCTTGCCTGCGGCCTGTGCGGCGGCAACTTTTTCCAGAACGTCGGGCGCGCCGCCCAGAAGGCCGGGCACGTTCATCATCTCGGCAAGGCCGCCCACATCGGGGTCGGAAAGCAGGGGAGCGAGGTCGGCGGCTTCCAGAGTCGCGCCAGCGTCTTCAACAGGCAGGGCAGGCACGCAGGACGAGAGCATGACGCGCACGGAGAGCGGCAGGCCGCGCGAAGCTTCGAGCATGTAGCGCAGGCCGTCCATGCCCTTGACGTTGGCTATCTCATGCGGGTCGGCGACCACAGTGGTCGTGCCGAAAGGCAGGATGAGCTCGGCAAAACGCGCCGGGCAGAGCATGGAAGACTCGATATGCACATGGCCGTCGATGAGGCCGGGGATGAGGTATGCCCCCTGCCCGTCCACGACCTCGCGCGCCTCCAGCTTGGAAAAGCCGAGTATGCGCCCCTTGCCCACGCAGACAGAGCCTTCCCGCACCTCGCCGCAGAGGACATCCACGATGCGCACGTTGTCGATGCGCAGTTCAGCAGGCGCGCGGCCCGAGACCATGTCAAAATACGAAGCTTCCATCGCGTTCTCCATCAATGCGGCGCAGGCCGGTGGGGATATCAGCAGTCCACGGCTTCCAGCGCGCCTTCGAGCTGGTCGAGCTGGCGCAGGAAGGCGTTGTTATGCGCATGGCCGGAGCAGGACACCGTGAAATCGCCGAGCATGGGCTTGCCGAGCATGGCCATGTCGCCGATGAAGTCCAGTATTTTGTGGCGCACGAACTCGTCGGGGAAGCGCAGGCCGCCCTCGTTCATCACGCCGTTGTCGTCGATGACGATGACGTTATCCAGCGAACAGCCGCGGGCAAGGCCGCGGGAACGCAGGTATTCGGCCTCGCGGAAGAAGCCGAAGGTGCGGGCGTTCGCGATTTCCCTGCGGAAGGTCTCGGGAGAGATGTCCAGCACGAAACGCTGTTCGCCGATGACGGGATGGGGGAAGCGGATGGTGTAGTCCACACGGAAGCCGTCGTAGGGCTTCACGGCAATGGACTTGCCGTTCTGCTCCAGCGAGAACTCGCGGGCCACGCGCATCATGCGGCGAGGGGCGTCCAGTTCTGCGATGCCGGCCTTGTCCAGCGCTTCCACGATGAGCTTGGCAGAGCCGTCCAGCAGGGGCACTTCACAGCCCACGACATGGATCTCCACGTTGTCGATATCCAGAGCGCGGAGCGAGGAAAGGACGTGTTCGATGGTGGACACGCTGACCTTGCCGTTGCTGATGGTCGTGGCGAGTTCCGTAGTGCTCACGGCCTCGGGGCGCAGGGCCAGCAGGTGTTCGCCGTCTTCGGCGTGGACATGGAAGACTATGCCCGTATCGGCGGGAGCGGGCTTGAATTCCATGCTCACCTGAGTGCCGGCATGGAGGGAAACGCCAGTGCATATCACGGAGCCTGCAAGAGTTTTCTGCGGCATGATCTTCTCCTTATATCGCGGCATAGCCGCCTTCCCGTCTGTGCGGGTCTATTTCTTTTCAGTTCTGACAGCAAAGAGGAAGCGGTCCTTCCCGGCCAGGTCGAGCCCGGTATGGACATCGCTCCAGAAATCTTCATGACACAGTGCCCTGCAGGCCTCGCCCTGAAGCCAGCCATGCTCCATGAGGAACAGGCCGCCGGGCTTGAGCAGGAGCCGTGCCGCCTCTTCCACCGCGCGGGGATGCTCCATGCCCTCGGGGCCGGGTACGAGAGCCGAACGCGGCTCGAAGTCGCGCACCCCGGCATCAAGCTCCGCGTATTCCTCTTCGCTGATATAGGGAGGGTTGCTCACCACGAGGTCGAAGCTCGCAGGCTCGAAAGGCAGAGGCTGGGTGAAATCCGCCTGCAGGAAGGAAAGTTCCGCGCCGTTGGCTTCGGCATTCTGGCGGGCCTTTGCCAATGCCCCGGAAGAGATATCGACGGCCGTCCCCCGCCACGCCGGGCGTTCCGCCGCCAGCGTGACGCCGATGCATCCGCTCCCTGTGCCGAGGTCGAGGAAGCGCAGGGGCGAGTCCGCTGCGCCGCGCCTGTCGAAGAGATCCAGCGCAGTTTCGATGAGATGCTCCGTTTCCGGCCGGGGTATGAGCGTATGTTCATCCACGGCGAAGTCGCGCCCGTAGAACTCGCGCGAACCGAGTATGTAGGCCAGCGGTTCACCGCTGGAACGGCGCGCCAGCAGGGCATCGAGCCGGGCCTCAGCCTCGCAGGGCACAGCCTCTTCCGAATGCGCGATGAGAGCCACGCGGTCGATGCCGAGCACATGGCAGAGCAGGAGCTGGGCCGTGAGCGCGGGAGCGTCCGTATGCGCGAGGAGGCGGGTCGCCTGTATCTTCCATTCCTTTCTGGTCATAACAGCTGAAAAATAACATAGGGAAGCCGTACATTACAAGAACAGCTTTCCGAGTTAAAACATAAGAAAGCCCTCGCGCAGGGCAAGGGCTTTCCGTATTCATTCCATGAATCCTTCATCGTCCGGCAGGCCTTTCTTCGAGGCTTCGGCGCGGGCGAGTTCGTCACAGCGTTCGTTCTCGGCATGGCCGGCATGGCCCTTGAGCCAGTGGAAACGCACCTCATGGCGTTCCAGCAGGGCGGGCATGCGCTTCCACAGGTCCTGGTTCTTCACAGGCTTCTTGGCGGAGTTCACCCAGCCGTTCTTCTGCCAGCCGACGAGCCAGCGGTCCTTGATGGCCTTGGCCACATACTGGGAGTCCGTATAGAGCTCCACTATGCAGGGCACTTTGAGCGCGCCAAGAGCCTCCAGCACGGCGAGTATCTCCATGCGGTTGTTCGTGGTACGGGCGAAGCCGCCGCTCATCTCGCGGCGCGCTATGCTGCCGTCTGCCTTCGGGCAGGTGAGCACGGCCGCCCAGCCGCCCGGGCCGGGATTGCCGGGGCAGGAGCCGTCGGTATGAATGGTGACGGTGACCATGCTAGTTCCCGCCCTTCTCTCTGGCCTCAAGGGCCTTGCGAGCCCCGCTCACCCTGGCCTTGCCGTTGTTATGCAGGAGCCACTGCGAGGTGTAGTAGAAGTCCATAGCCTGCTGGCGCATGGCACGGGCTCGTTCCGGCTCTTCCTTCGAACAGTCGCGGGCCTTGCCGCCGGCAGTACGCTCATCGAGCCTGTACAAAGCGTTGCCCGAAGGACGTATGGCATAGACATAGCCGTCCTTGAGCAGGAAGCGTCTGTCATCCCCAGCGCTGATGAAGACAGCGTCGTCCTCAGCGGAATCGGGAGCGAGCATGTCGCGGCCGAGCGTATTGGTGAAGTAGTCCAGTCCGGCAAGGGAAGCCATGGTGGGCAGGATGTCCGGCTGGCTGTGGAAGGACTCGTTCACGCCGGGGGCTACCTGACCGCCGGGGGCATAGATGAACGCGGGCACATGCCAGGCCTGCAGGTTGCAGGCGCGGACAGCAGGCGTGATGTTCGTGGAATTGAAGTTCAGGCCATGGTCGCCGATGATGGCGAAGATGGTGTCCTCGAACCACGGCTGCTGGCTGGCCTTGGCGAAGAAGCGGCGCAGGGCATGGTCGGAAAGCTTGAGGGAGCGGAACTCCTCGGCGTTCTCGTAGCCGTACCAGGCCAGGGCTTCGGCGCTGGGAGCTTCAGGCAGGACAAAGCCTTCGTTATCGTCCGGGATCGTGTAGGGGCGATGGAAGGAGGCCGTCTGTATGACGGCGACGAAGGGCTTCTCGCCCTTGGAGAGCACGTCGATGGACTCGCGGAACAGGGCGATGTCGGAAATGCCCCACACGTCGATGTTCGGGGCTTCCCATGCGCTTTCTTCCAGCAGTTTCAGGCCGGAAGTATTGTACTGGAGCATGCCGCGGATATTGGCCCAGTTGGCGTTGCCGCCTATCATGTAATACTTTTCGTAGCCATTGAACTCATTGAGAACAGTGCACTGGTCAACGAGCTTGGGGTTGCGCGAAGTCGTGCCGCCGGAATGGTTCACGTCCGGCACGCCGCTGATGGTCGTGAACACGGCGCGGGCCGTGGTGCGGGTGGGGGCGTAGAAATTGGGGAAGTACAGGCTCTTGCCAGCCAGTTCCCTGAGGAAGGGCGTGGGGTCGATATCCTTCCCCATCGAAGCAGGCATGGAAGGTGCGAGGGAGGTGCGCTCCCAGCACAGGGATTCCATGATGATGACGACGATGTTCGGACGCTTCTCCATGGCCTTGCCGGGCACATGGCGCAGATAGGTGAGCGGCTCCACCCCTTCCGCCACGCGCAGATACTTCGCCATGCGCGGCCAGGCCGCACGGGTGGCCTTTTCGTTCGGGGGCACGGCCTTGCCGAAATTGCGGGTGTCGTAAAGGTTCTGTATGGGGTTGATGGCCAGCAGGGTCACGTTGGTGTCCGCGCTGAAATAGGCGTTGCTCCAGCGCAGGGGGAAGAGGTTGGAGCTTATCTGGCCGTAGCCCGCGATGAAGAGCATGGCGAGCGTGCCGACAGTGACCATAGCTCGCCACTTGCGGCTCACGCCGTCGGCAAGGCGGCCTTTCGGGCGAATGGGGCAGGGCTGATGGATGGACAGCAGCGCCGAAAAGTTCTTCACATAGAACCAGACGGCAGCGGCAAAGCCCAGCGTGATGAGGATGACGGGGTAGCTCTGCCACACCATGCGGACGGATTCGGAGGGGTCTTCGAGGAAGACGTTCGCCCCCATGTCGATATGCTGGTGCAGGTAGAAGAAGAAGCCGAAGTCGAAGACATAGACCAGCATGGCCGCCGCGGCCATGAGCCCGGTCACCCACATGAGGACTTTCCGTGCAGGAGACCAGCCGCAGGCAGGCTCCGGCCCGGAGACCGCCCGTTCAAGGCTGGGCCACAGCAGGCAGAAGGCCAGCGGCAGAGTCATGAACACGGCCATGCGCGCATCGAACTTGAGGCCTATGTACAGGGCCTGCGGTATCTCGCCCTTGTCGGCTATCTCCGGGAACAGGAAGTACAGGAGGGCCAGCCGCGCCAGGAAGAACAGCACAGTGTTCGCCAGAAGGAACACGCCTATGGTCGTGAGGGGCTGGATCTCGGAGAAGAAGGAACGGCTGCGGCTCATGCGTACTCCTTTCTGCCTGACGCCGGAAAAGGCGGCTGGAAAACTAGACTCGGTCGGAATAGAGGCGTTCGAGGAACTCTTCCATCACTTCGTCCATCTGCTTGATGAACTGGGTGAGGGGGAAAGCCTTGCGGCATCCCGAGCACTGCATATAGGCCTCGTGGCAGGTACGGCGAATGTCCAGGGCTTCGCCGCAGTGGGGGCAGACGAGCGTGGTCCTCGCCTGACGAGGAGCAAAGAAGAACATACTGTTTCCTTTTTACAGAGACTGGCGGTAGCGCAGAGACTGGCGCAGAGTCTCGCGGTCCATATATTTCACTTCAGCGCCCAGCGGGATGCCCTGGGCGAGGCGGGTCACGCGGATATGGGGGAAACGGGCGCTGACCTGATCCTTCACATAGGAGGCCGTGGCTTCGGCTTCGGCCGTCGCGCCGAGAGCGAGGATGAGTTCCTCTATCTCGCCTTCGGCAAGGCGGGAGCGCAGGCGGTCCATCTCCAGCATCTCGGCAGGACTGTGGTCCAGAGGCGCCAGCAGGCCGCCGAGTATCATGTACTGGCCTTTGTAGAAGTTGCCCTCTTCCATGGTAAGCATGCTGTCCCACTCGGCCACGAGGCAGAGCTGGGTGCGGTCGCGCTCGGCATCGCAGCAGATGGGGCAGGGGTCGGAGTCGGCAAGGCCGCCGCAGCGGGAGCAGAGGTGCAGGTCGTCACGCAGATCGTAAACGCCTTTGCCGAGACGGCGCACTTCGGCTTCCGGCCATTTGAGCAGAGTCATGGCCGCACGCATGGCGGACTTGGGGCCGAGGCCGGGCAGGCGGGCCAGCTGGTCCACCAGATTCTTCAGAGGTTCGGGGATGCGCTGCACGTTCGTCCCCTATTCCACCAGACTGCCTATGCGGCCCCAGCGGGGAGTGTTGGTCGTGGAATCCCAGGACCAGTAGAGGCGCCATGCCTTGCCGTGGATGTAGCCGCGCGGCACGAAGCCCCAGTCGCGGGAGTCGAGGGAGTTGTCGCGGTTGTCGCCCATGACGAAGTAGCTGTCGGCCGGGACCTTGAGAGGGCCGAAATTGTCGTAAGGAGTACGGGCGCGGGTGTGCTGGATGTAGTCTTCCTGCACGGGCTGGCCGTTGCGGTAGAGCTTCTTGTCCTTCATCTCCAGCACGTCGCCGGGCACGCCCACGATGCGCTTGATGTAGTCGATGCTGGTATCCTGAGGATACTTGAACACGATGATGTCGCCGCGCTCAGGGTCTTCGCCGCGGAAGGCGTAGCTGTCCGTGAAGGGTATCTTCACGCCGTAGACGAACTTGTTCACGAGCACGAAGTCGCCTATCTGCACAGTCTGGAGCATGGAACCGGAAGGGATGGTGAAAGCCTGGACCAGGAAGGCGCGGATGATGAGGGCGAAGGCAAGAGCCCAGAGCAGGGCTTCGCCGTATTCGCGGACAGCCGCAAACGGTTTCTTTTCGGAAAGTTCGGACATAGGAAATAATCGGCCGGAGGGCCATGCTGAAAGTATGGGAAACGAATTAATGGAAGAGGAAGAATAGCACGCCGGCCAAGTGCGCGCAAGGCGGCATTTTGCCCTGCCGGACACAGGAGAAGCCTTGCATGACAAGGTCAACTGTGGCAGATTTGCTCGGTATTCCATACCATATGGAGGAGTTCCATGATACAGATACCTCAGGGCTTCCGCCTCGCCGCCGCCAATGCCGACTTCCGCGGCAAGAAGCTCGAACGCAACGATATAGGCTTCGTCCTCAGCGACGTGCCGGCCACCGCCGCCGGCGTGTTCACCACCAACCTTTTCAAGGCCGCCCCCGTCCTCGTGTCGCAGGCCCACCTCGAAGCCGCCGGCGCTGAAGGCGTGCGCGGCATCCTCATCAATTCCGGCCAGGCCAACGCCTGCACCGGCGAGCAGGGAATGGGCAACTGCCACCTCTCCCTGGGCATGGTCAGCGCCGCGCTCAAGGAAGCCGGCATCGACGTGGAGCCCGAAGACCTGCTCCCCGCCTCCACCGGCGTCATCGGCGCCCAGATGAACATGGACAAGTGGGCCGCCGCCGTGCCTTCCCTCATCGCCTCCCTCGGCAAGACTGACGTGGAAGGCCTCGTGCGCGCCATGATGACCACCGACGCCTTCCCCAAAATGGCCGGCCGCGAGCTTGCCCTCAAGGGCGGCACCGTGCGCTTCGCCGCCGTGGCCAAGGGCGCGGGCATGATCTGCCCCAACATGGCCACCATGATCTCCCTCGTGCTCACCGACGCCGCCGTGGACGCCGATGCCTGGACCGCCATGTTCCGCCGCGCCGTGGACGCCACCTTCAACCGCGTGAGCGTGGACGGCGATACCTCCACCAACGACTCCCTCTACGGCCTCGCCAACGGCGCTTCCGGCGTGCGCGTGGAAGCCGAAGAGCTCCCCATGCTCGAGAAGGTGCTCACCGAAGTGCTCGGCGAGCTCGCCTACCTGCTCGTAAAGGACGGCGAAGGCGCGACCAAGGTCATGCACATCCATGTGACCGGCGCCGCCTGCGACGAAGACGCCGAAAAGGTGGCCCGCACCATCGGCCATTCCCAGCTCGTGAAGACCGCCATGTTCGGCCGCGACCCCAACTGGGGCCGCATTGTGGCCGCCGCCGGCCGCGCAGGCGTGGATTTCGATCCCATGGCCCTGCGCGTGACCCTGTGCGGCGTAGAGCTGTTCCGCGACGGACGCCCCACCGATCTGGATTTCGACGCCCTGCTGGAAGAGCCGCTCAACGGCGTGGATCTGCCCCTCGACATCGTGATGGGCGACGGCCCGGGCGAATCCCGCCTGCTGGCTTCCGATCTCTCCCACGCGTACGTCACCCTCAATTCCGACTATCGCTCCTGACGGAGAAGCCCCTATGGTCATTGGCGTCCTCACCGTGGAATACGCCCTGCACGGCAACGACTCGCACAAGGGCACACGCCGCGTGGCCAACAGCCTCAAGCAGAAGGTACGCAACAC
>JAZQMJ010000358.1:0-3062 GCA_045543435.1 Mailhella sp. | reverse complement strand
CATCAACCGCGCCAACAAGGAAGGCAAGACCAGCACCGAGATCGCCGAGACCTATATCGCCGCCTTCCATGAAGATATGGACCGCCTCAACGTGCGCCGCGCCGACATCGAGCCCCGCGCTACCGAATACATCGGCGAGATGCAGGAGCTGGTCGAACGCCTCATCGAGAAGGGCCACGCCTACGCGGTGCCCTCCGGCGACGTGTATTTCCGCGTGCGTTCCTTCAAGGACTACGGCAAGCTTTCCGGCCGCGACGTGGACGATCTGCGTTCCGGCGCCCGCATCGCCATCGGCGAAGAGAAGGAAGATCCGCTGGACTTCGCCCTGTGGAAGGCCGCCAAGCCCGGCGAACCCTTCTGGGAAAGCCCCTGGGGCAATGGCCGCCCCGGCTGGCATCTCGAATGCTCTGCCATGAGCGAGAAGAACCTTGAACTGCCCCTCGACATCCACGGCGGCGGTCAGGACCTCGTCTTCCCCCATCATGAGAATGAGATCGCCCAGAGCGAAGCCGCCACCGGCCTCGAACTCGGCAAGTACTGGGTGCATAACGGCTTCGTGCAGATCAACTCCGAAAAGATGTCCAAGTCTCTGAACAACTTCAAGACTATCCGCGACATCCTCGAATTCCGCCAGCCCGAGACCCTGCGCTTCTTCCTGCTCGGCAAGCATTACCGCAGCCCCATCGACTTCAGCTTCGACGCCATGGACGATTCCGAACGCGCCCTCAAGCGCGTGTACGAATGCCTGCGCGACGTGAAGGCCGCCAGCCAGCGCGCTTCCTGGAAGAACGGAGACGTTCCTGCCGACGTGCTCGATGAATTCGAGGGCTTCGAGAAGGGCTTCCGCGAATCCATGGACGACGACCTCAATACCGCCGGCGCCCTCGGCCATGTTTTCGGCATGGTCCGCCTCATGAACCGCCTGCTCGAAGACAAGGCCGTGCGCAACAAGGAAGGCTTCCGCCTGCTCATCGAACGCTTCTTCAAGCTGGCCGATGCCTGGTCCGACGTGTTCGGCGTCTTCGGTGAAGAGCCCACCGCCTTCCTCGAAGGCCTGCGCGATATCCGCGCCCTGCGTTCCGGCATCGACATGGAAAAGGTGAAGGCTCTCCTCGCTGAACGCGCCGAAGCCCGTGCCGCCAAGGATTTCGCCCGTTCCGACGCCGCCCGCGACGCTCTCGCCGCCATGGGCGTGGAAGTGCGCGATACTCCTTCCGGCGCTGTGTGGGATATCGTCTAAGCGCGACCCGGGGGACTCATGAAGCTCCTGCGTTCCGTCACCATACTCTTCTGTACACTGGGGCTGCTCTTTTCCCCGGTGCAGTCGCACGCCTTCCTTTTCGGGAAGTTCGGCCTGAAGGAAGAGATGGAGATGGGGCGCGAGCTGGAAGTGCTGGCGAAGTCATCCTTCCCTATCATCGAGGACCCCGAAGTCCGCGGCTATGTGCAGGGGCTTGTCGATCGCATCGTGAAGCAGCTGCCTCCTCAGCCGTACAAATTCCCGGCCAATGTCATCCGGCATAAGGCCCTCAATGCTTTTGCCGCGCCCGGCGGCTTCGTTTTCGTGTATTCCGGCCTCATCATGGCCTTGAAGCACGAATCGGAGCTGGCGGGCGTGCTTTCGCATGAAATAGCGCACGTCACCCAGCGGCATATCGCCGGGCGCATCGAACGCGGCCGCATGATATCGCTGGGCTCGCTCATCGGCATGCTGGCCGGTGTCGCCGCAGGCGTTGCCGGCGGCGGAAGTGCGGCCGGTGCGGCCGTGGTGGGCACCATGGCCGCAAGTTCTGCGGCTTCGCTCAACTACAGCCGCGTGGACGAGAACGATGCCGACCGCTTCGGCCTGCAGTATCTCGTGAAGGCGGGCTTCAACCCGCGCGGCCTGAGCTCGGCCTTTGAGATCATGCGTTCTCAGAGCTGGGGCTCTGCCGGGAGCATCCCTACCTATCTCAGCACGCATCCGGACATGGATCTGCGCATTTCCGGTATGCGCGCCGCGCTTGAGACCATGCCCCGCAGTCTGCTCAGCCGCAAGGATGACGACAGGGATTTCCTGCGGGTGCAGACGCTTCTCTGGGCCCGCTACGGCGACGCCGACCATGCATCGCAGGTCTTTGCCTCCCGAGGCGACAGGAATGCCGTGAACCTCCTCGGCAAAGCCATGCTTGCCTCTCGCCAGCATAGGGTGGACGATGCGGAGAAGTTTTTCGCCAAGGCTCTTGCCCTTGCGCCCAAGGACGCCCTCATCCTTCGCGAAGCCGGCATCTTCGAATATGAGAAGGGCGATATGAAAAAAGCCCGCCGCTGTCTGGAGCAGGCCCTTCGCATCGCTCCTCGCGACTATTACGGCCGATTCTTCTATGCGCGCCTGCTGGACGATTCCGGCGACAGCGCAGGCGCACAGCAGGCCTACCGCGATGTCCTCAAGCATGTTCCGGACGACAGCGAAGTCCACAGCTACTATGGGCGTTCGCTTGGCGCCAGCCATAAGCTTTGCGAAGGATATGTGCATCTCGCCTATTCCTCTCTGTATGCCGGAAGCCCGCAGAGGGCGGAGAGCTGGCTGAACAGAGCGAAAAAAGAGGCGAAGACCGAGGCTGAGACGGACTTGATAAAGGCTTACGAGAAGAAAGCCAAGGAACGCGCTAAAATAATGAAGAACGCCCAGTAGGGCAGGAGATATCATGGAACTTCGCGGAACGACTATTCTTGCCGTGCGCAACGAGCACGGCGTGGCCATAGGCGGCGATGGTCAGGTGACCATGGGCCAGAGCATGGTGATGAAGCATACGGCCCGCAAGGTGCGCAGGCTGTACCGCGGCCAGGTGGTGGCCGGCTTCGCCGGAGCGACGGCCGATGCCTTCACCCTGTTCGAACGCTTCGAAGCCAAGCTCGAAGAATCCGGCGGCAACCTGCTCCGCGCCGCTGTGGAAATGGCCAAGGACTGGCGGCAGGACAAGTTCCTGCGCAAGCTCGAAGCCCTGCTCATCGTGGCCGACAGGGAGCGTACGCTCATCCTCACCGGTACCGGCGACGTCATCGAACCCGACGACGGCGTG
>JAZQMJ010000357.1:0-8561 GCA_045543435.1 Mailhella sp. | reverse complement strand
AAGTCCACGCGGGAGAGGGTGGGGGGGGGCCGGCGGAGGGCGTAGCCGGTGAGGCGGCCCTTCACGGCGGGGATGACTTCAGCCACGGCCTTGGCGGCGCCGGTGCTGGTGGGGATGATGTTCAGAGCGGCAGCGCGGGCGCGACGCAGGTCCTTGTGGGGCAGGTCGAGGATGCGCTGGTCGTTGGTGTAGGAATGCACGGTGACCATGTTGCCGAGCTTCACGCCGAACTTCTCGTTCATGATCTTGACGATGGGAGCGAGGCAGTTGGTGGTGCAGGAAGCGTTGGACAGGATGTGGTGCTTGGCAGGGTCATAGTCATTGTGGTTCACGCCCATGACCACGGTCAGGTCAGGCTGCTTGGCAGGAGCGGAGATGATGACCTTCTTGGCGCCGCAGTCCATGTGCAGGGCGAGGCCTTCACGGGTCTTCAGGGTGCCGGAGGTCTCGACGACGATATCCACGCCGTAGTCGGCCCATTTCCATTCGCCCTTGCCGCAGCGGGTGATGGCGATCTCGTCATCGTCGATCTTCAGGCCGTTCTCGGTAGCCTGCACTTTGCCGGGGAAGCGGCCATGCACGGAGTCGTACTTGAGCAGGTAGGCCATTTCCTCGTTAGTGGCGCGGTGGCCGTTGATGACGACCACTTCGCACTGGGGGAAGAGGTGCATGACGCGAAGCAGATATCTGCCGATACGGCCAAAACCATTGATGCCTATCCTGATCATGGAAAATCTCCTTGTAGTATGGACCGCGGGGCGAACTTCGGCGTTTCCCCACTATGGGGAGCCCGACCTGCGGCTATATTTGCGGCAAGTATAAAAAAAAGCGGCGGTTCTGTCACGGCTGAAACATTACGTTTCTGTGACATTTTGCACCCGAATGCACAAAAAGCCCTAAAAACTGCAAAATCGACCCGGGATGGAAAGGTGATCCCGGGTCGACTGTCTGCTCCCTGCGGGTATAGGGAGCCAGCCTGCCCACCTCTGCCACAGAGGTACGATGGCGCATCTGCAAGGGGTGGCTGCCCCTCACACGGAAGAAACTACGGCAGGAGCGTGACTCCATGACGTCAGTTTTGTTACAATTCGGTGACAGCCTTCTCTTTTATCGTCATTTATGTCATGTTGCCTTCCAGGAAAAAGGCCGCACGGCAGAGGCCGACCCAGCCGCGCGGCACAGAGCAGACACCGAGGGAATCATGAGCGAGCTCATACTCGTCGTGGACGACGAAGCAGATATCCGGGACCTTCTGGTCTTCAATCTGAAACGCGAAGGATACGAAACCGCGGAAGCCTCCGACGGCGTGAACGCCCTCGAGCTGGCGCGCAGTCTCCGCCCTTCCCTCATCCTGCTCGACGTCATGCTCCCCCGCATGGACGGCCTCGCCGTATGCCGCGAACTCGGCAAGGACAGGGCCACGGAGAACATCCCCATCATCATGCTCACCGCCCGGGGGGACGATGTGGACCGCATCGTGGGCTTCGAACTCGGAGCCGACGACTATGTGGTGAAGCCCTTCAACACCCGCGAACTGCTCCTGCGCGTGAAGGCCATGCTCCGCCGCCGCGCCCCTGCCGAAGGCGAAGACAGCCTGCTCCGCCGCCACGGCGTATGCCTCGACCCGCAGGCCCATAAAGTCACCGTGAACGACATCCCCGTGGAGCTCACGGCCATACAGTTCAGCCTCCTGAAAAAGCTCATGAGCAACCCGGGATGCGTCTGCTCCCGCGAGGAACTCCTCGAATCGAGCTGGGACTACCAGTACGAAGGCTACGACCGCACCGTGGACACGCATATCAAACGCCTGCGCTCCCGCCTCGGCGATGCCGCCGACATCATCGAGACTGTGCGCGGTATCGGCTACCGCTGCAGGAGCTGAGGTATGAAAGCTCCTTCCATCGTTCCGGACCGCCGCTCCTGCCTCACGGACCTCACTGTGGACCAGCCTCCCCTGCCGGTCAGCTCCAGCCAGGCCCCCATGCCGCTGGAAAACATACTCGACAGCCTCGACGACGGCATCATCGTGCTGGACAGGCAGGGCGTCATACTCAAGGCCAACCCTTCGTTCTGCCGCCTCTTCACCTCCAGCGCGGAAGGGATGCGCGCCTCCGAAGTCGTGCCCGGCGACACGTTCCGCGAGATGCTGGACGCCTTCCTGCTCGACTCACTGCCCGAACGCCACTCCTCCCCCGCCTTCCGCATCATGCTGGACGAGGATATGGTCCTCAATGTACGCATAACGCCTCTCAAGGACGACGGGGAAAACCGGGAGGCCCCCCATGCCGTGGCCGTCTTCCACAATATCAGCGACATCGTGCGCCTGAACCGCCGCCGCAGGGAATTCATGGGCGAAGTGGCCCACGAACTGCGCACCCCGCTCACCACTGTCATCGGCTTTGCCGAGACCGTGCTCGACCTGCCGCCGCACCACACCGAAGACAGGCAGAAGTTCACCCGCGTCATCCTGCGCAATGCGCGGCACATGGCCCTGCTCGTGAACGACATGCTCCACCTTTCGCGGCTGGAAGCCGGCGCCGTGCCCTTCAAGCCCGACTGCGTACGCGCCGTCTTCATCCTTGAAGACGCCCTGGACGCCTGCCTGCCCCTTTTCGAAAAGCACGGCCTCGAGACCGACATACAGGTGGACCGCGCCATGAACATACAGGCGGACGCCCACTATATCACGCAGGTCTTCCGCAACCTGCTCGAAAACGCCTGCCGCTACGCCCCGGAGGGCAGTACGCTCACCATCGCAGGCAGAGCCGTCGGCGGCATGGGGGAATTCACTGTGTCCGACCAGGGGCCCGGCATCCCTGAAAAAGACGTGGAACGCATCTTCGAACGCTTCTACCGCGTGGAAAAGGAGCGCGTCGCCCCCTCCTCCACCGGCCTCGGCCTTGCCATCTGCAAGCAGATAGTCGAACGGCACGGCGGCAGCATACGCGCGGAAAAAGGCCCGGGCGGCCATTTCGTGTTCACCATACCGCTGGCGCGATAGGAGGCAGGGCGAAAGGCGCGAAGCCAAGCCTGTGCCTTCCAAGGAAAATCCCCTCGCCGATGTTGACATCGACAGAGAAAATCCATAAAAACAATCTTCACGCGCCGATTTAGCTCAGTTGGTAGAGCAACTGATTCGTAATCAGTAGGTCGTCAGTTCAAATCTGACAATCGGCTCCATAGAAATCAAGCCCTTACGATGAAAATCGCAAGGGCTTTTTCTGTTCGGGCTACCACCGGGCTACCACAAGAAATAAAATCAAACTCTCATCCGGGAAGAATTTCTATCGCGACTCCTCAAGCCGCTTGTCCATCTCATCCAAAAATCGTCCGGCAGGAATCCCTAGAGCGTGCGCAAGCTTGAATAGCATCTCAAGATTAGGATATTTATGACTGCTTTCAAGCATACTGATGAAAGACGAAGATGTCCCGACCAGCTCGCTGAGCTGTTCCTGAGTAAGATTCCTTTGCTGTCTTAGCTGGCAAAGAACCGGGCCGAACTCATCAGATTTTTTCTTCATCCTCCCTTGTTAGCTTATTGCGCCTCGAAAAAATTTAACCTATTGGTTAGAAAAATAACCAATGGGTTATTTTTCAACTGTAGGAGAGTATGAGTTCATGTCCAAACAAGCCAGCCTTTTCTCCGTGGCAATTTGCCTTTCGATATTCGTTTGTTCTTGTACGCCTCAGCCTCAAATGCATTGCTACTGGTACGACCCGAATACGGGGCGGGTGATGACTGAGGCGGAATATCAGGAGTGGAAGGCAACTCAAGAGAGAGAGGAACAGCATAGAATTTGGTGGCAAAATGAAGCGTTGAGAGCTCAACAAGAATCTGCCAAAGAGGCACAACAACTAAAGGAACAGACTGAAAAAAATCATGAAACAAATATGGCAATGCTGGCACTTGCTGAAAAAATTGTTGCCCCTACTCAGAAACAACTCTCTAAGAAAGACACTAATAAAAAAAATTCTTTCGTAGAAAAGCAACTAAAATCGGCAGACGAACCACATAATTCTCCAAATACATCTGATAAATGGTTGCCACGCTTGTATGAATTATATGAGCAAGTACGCGTAGGCATCCCGAGTGCTCAATTTGAGTTAGGCATGTTGCTTATTCAAGGGGAAGTCATACCCCAAAATGACATAGAAGGAATGGAGTTGATTAGAAAATCATCTTTAAATGACTATCAACCTGCAATTGATTATTTAAATAAGCTTTCACAAGATAGCTTTGACAAGCTTTATAATGATGCGAAGTCAGGAAACGCTAAAGCTCAGTATGACTTAGGTATAAAACTTATACAGGGAGACGGCATCCCTAAAAATGCTACCGAGGGGCTGGAGTGGATTAGAAAATCTTCCAAGCATGGCTATAAAAAATCTCAAGATTTTATGGAGAAGCTATACTTAGAATCAAGAAGAGGATTTAACCAATGAAAAGTAAAACTATAACCATTTTAATATTTATATTTTTCTTGATTCTTCCATTAGTTAGCTTTATAGTATCTCTATTTTTGTGGCATGAAGTATATCAGTTATGCAATTTTTATATGCCATGGAAGACATATATTATAGAATTAATCGAATTGTTATGTTTTTTATACGCATGTGCATATTTTGTAGCAGCAATAAGACTTCTATTAAAATGCAAAAAATCGATTTCAGAAATGATAAAAGTCGAAATATTTGGATATATTTTTAGTTTTATAATTTTAATTATTATTTATAATATTTTTCTAATTAATGATATAAAAATTATAACATATAACATTATATCAATATTTATTGCTGCATGTATAAGACTCATACCGTTATCAAAGATAGAAATAGAAAACAATGAATTTAGAAAGAAAAAAAATCCATCTTATAACCATGAAGAGTATCGGTACAACAAAGAAAGTTATCACAGATACAATAGTCATGATGATTTCAAAAAAGACTATTATTCAAACATTTATTCCGAACAAGATGAAATAAATAAAGCATTTCGTATATTCGAGATGAATAAAGATGCGACATTTGAAGAAATAAAGAAAAAAAGAAATGTTCTTATTAAAATATTTCATCCTGATAGATATGCGAATGACAAAGATATGCAAAAATATGCAGAAGAAAAGACCAAAGAAATTAATGAGGCATTTGACATATTAAAAAAGTTTTATGAATCTCAAAGCAAAACTGTATAATTTATAGCAGGAGGACAATTATGAATATAAACTTAATATGTTCCATCGGTGGAGCTGGCGGAAACTTTCTTCGTAACATTGAGCCTGAAAAAGAACTTTTTTCAGTTTGCTACATCAACAGCACTGACCCAAAACGCCCCACTCTGGACGGCATTCCCACCATTCTTATTGAAGATGTTCCTCCTCATTCTACGCCTGCCGAATGTCGCCTTGCGGCTGAAAAGCAAGAGGATGAAATCCTTGCCGCACTTGATGGAAAGAAGACTGTTTTCATCATGGCAGGTTTGGGAGGCGGGACAGGTTCAGGGGTTGCCTCCTATGTGGCTCACCTCGCTAAGCGGCAAGGAGCGTTCGTCATCGGGCTTGTAACATTGCCATTTAGGTTTGAGGGGGCGCCTAGGATGCTTGCTTCCCTCAATAGCATCGAGGAAATGAAAGCTGTTGCTGATGCAGTGGTCATAGCTAGCAATGATGAGTTGTTAAAACTTTCCCCGCCAAACTCTAAGATTACGGAAATGTTTAAGCTTTTGGATGCCGCACTTCTTGAAGTTATCCATGCGGTGCTCCCGCTCGACCACGCGACAAGATGCCGCATCCTCAATCACAAGGAGCAGGAAGGGGTACCTCCTTCAGAAACTTCAGAAAACCAGCTCAGAAAGGCCATATCCTCCCCTCTCTTCACGACTCAGCTTCCCGACAAGAAAAAGCTTGAAGAGGCTATCGCACTTGCTCGAAGCAGAGACAACGAGGAAAATGAACCTTGCCTCAAACCCAGACCAAAACCAAAGCCGCCCACTTTCAAAAAGTCTTCTCTCTGCGTGAAAGCCGTTCAAAAATTGGAAGCTGTCACATCTCCGGCAGAGCGATCTGCCGAGAGCGCGCCGCAACCTGAAAACATAAAAAAAGACGAGCCGCAGAAGAAAAGCTTCTGGGCTCGACTGTTCGGCTAGCCTGACAAAGACGTTACCTTGCAAGCAGGTCTCGCAAATACGAATTAAAACATTCAGCCTCGGGGCAGGATTTTTCCTGTTTCCGAGGCTGTTTCATAATTGCAGGCAAAAGCTCAAACATAAGCTCTCGGGCTGTAGAAAGAGGAATCTGCCCCTCTGATGCTTGCCGGAGAATTTCTTTTGGGGAATTTTCTGCATCCTCATCCTTGAAAGAAAACTCGACAGGAGCTTCTACGGCTTTGAACTTGGGAAGCCCTCTTTCCAGAATAAGCTTTTGTGCATCTGCATCACCGGCAAGGGCACGCTCGACAACCAACGGCAAAACCTGCTCAACAGCTTCGCGAAGCATCGCAAGTTGTTTGTTAACACTGCCTTTAGGTCTGCCCGTAGGATTTCCTGATTGACCGGGTTTGAATGTCATGTTGTTTTTCTCCTGATATTAACAAGTAGAACAATATGTTTTTGAGAGAGACATGTGAGACAGTGAGACATAACGTCTCATCAGTCTCACTTGTCTCGGAACTATTCTAAGGAAACGGCGTATAGCCACTGCCTTCCAAGACCGTCAATATCCTGAGAAAGCCTCACTTGATATCTGCCTAGAGTATCTGTAAGTAGAATCCCCTCCTCAAACAAAATTTTCGCCGCGCGCTTCCGAGGAATGCCTAAGCAAACCTCTTTTTCAAACACAGAGGGAAAAATAAAGAAGCAAGATTTCCCATTTCTTATCCCTCTAAAGCCCGCACGATTTTTGCAAGGAGTGTGAGGTATTCGTTTATCTAAAGGCTCAAATCTCGTAGACCCATCTCTTTCAATAAGGATACGCAACCGTTCCACTACCTGAGAATCTTCATAAGAGCCTTCACCACCACGTTCGTCAAGCCACTCCTCAAAACACCTTCCTATACCCTCTTCTATATCATCTTGGCTAAGAGGAAGAAGGCTAGCTTGCCTAGCTAACAGTCCAGCGATTTTGCACAGTGCAAACCGATTAATTGCCCGACTAACCTGTCCATCCTGCGTTTCGCTGGAATACTCCTTCGAGGCACGTTTCATAAGTTCGGAAGCGTTACTTGAGAGTTCTTCTTTGAGGGAAAGAATATACTTTACGAATGCAGGGCCAGCGAATCCATAATTCTTTGCAGTCTCGTTTTTAAGCCTTTCGGCAAATTCCGCGGCCGTTTCATGATTATGACGGAACGCGCACGGTCAGGAGACCGGGACTCAGGGCTTTTCCGCTTCCTCGGCCTTCTTTTCCAGCCTTTCCTTCCGCTTCTGCTCTTTCTCGGCCTGCTTTGCCGCAATGGCTTCCTTTTTCCGGCGACGTTCCTCGGCTTCGGCGGCAAGGCGGGCGGCACGTTCGGCCTTCTGCGCGGCCTTGCGCTCCTCGGCCTCTTTCTGCTGGGCAAGGGCTTCCTTCATGCTCAGGATGCATCCGCACCACTTCTGGCGATAGATGCCCAGCTCCTTCGACATATTGATGCCGTCCCACCAAAAGGGGCGGAAGTCGCGGTACAGAAAGGCCGCGCCGAAACGGGCCGCGCCCTGCTCCGCTTCCCGGATGATGCTCTCGTGGTTCTGGTACTTCGAATAAAGGAGCGTGCTAGTGAAGGCGTCAAAGCCCTGCGCGGCGGCAAGCTCCGCCGCGGCCAGCATGCGCGGGCGGTAGCAGAGCGCGCAACGCTCTCCGAACTCCGTCTGCCCGCCAAGGCCGCGCACCCACTCGGCAGGATCAGGGACATCCCCCTGTTCGATAAGAGGAACGCCAAACTTTTCAGCCACCTCGCGCAGGGCGTCACGCCGCTTCAGCCACTCGTCGGCAGGATGGATGTTCGGATTGAACCAGAACAGCGTGACTCCCCAGCCTTCGTCCTTCAACGTAGAAAGCGGCATGAGCGAACACGGGCCACAGCAGGCATGGAGAAGCAGGTCAGGCATAGGAGAGTGGTGTTTTTTGAGGGGGAAGGGGAAAACATTTGTAAATGTTTCCCCCTTCCCCCTCAAGCTCCCCCTTCCTCTTTCCAAACTTTTTAATAGGAAAAGGCCGCGGCTCTGGACGAACAGAACCGCGGCCTTTTCTGAAGACCTGACGAACCCGGCAGGCAGACAGCATCCAACCAGTCAGCCTTACTGCCTGCCGGGGTATCGCTTCCACTTGGCGGGGAAGAAGCGATACTTGCCAAGGGTGTGGCAAAAGTCGTACCGCCAGTTCCGCAGGAAAACGGGACCGGCGGTATTATTTTTATGGGTTAGAAGCTGAAGCGCACGCCCACGGTGCCGCGCCATTCTTCTTCGATGTCCGCGCCTTCGGTGCGTTCCACGTCGGCCCAGAGGTAGGTGGAATCGGTGAGCTTCACGTTCGCGCCGATGCCGTATTCGAGCCAGGTGTCTTCGCCGTCGATTTTCTGAATGTTATGAG
>JAZQMJ010000356.1:0-2516 GCA_045543435.1 Mailhella sp. | reverse complement strand
CCAAAGCCCGTGCCGACCTCGAACCCGTGGTGCTCGCCTTCCGCGAATACCGCGACCTCAAGGCTCAGCTCGAAGACAATAAGGAACTCCTTGGCGATTCCGATGCCGATATCCGCGAGATGGCCCGCGAGGAGATCCAGCGCATCGAGGCCGAACTGCCCGAGCGCGAACAGCAGCTGCGCGTCATGCTCCTGCCGCCCGACCCCCTCGACGAAAAGAACACTGTGCTCGAAGTGCGCGCCGGCACCGGCGGCGACGAAGCCGCCCTGTTCGCCGCCGACCTTTTCCACATGTACTGCCGCTTCGCCGAACTCCAGCGCTGGAAGGTGGAGATCATCTCCGAGATGCCTACGGACGCCGGCGGCTACAAGGAAGTCATCGCCCTCGTTTCCGGCAAGCGCGTGTACAGCCGCCTTCGCTACGAATCCGGCACCCACCGCGTCCAGCGCGTGCCCGCCACTGAATCCCAGGGCCGCATCCACACCTCCGCCGCCACTGTGGCCGTCATGCCCGAAGCCGACGAAGTGGACGTGAACCTCCGCCCCGAAGATCTGCGCATCGACGTGTACCGCGCCTCCGGCGCCGGCGGCCAGCACGTCAACAAGACCGAATCCGCCGTGCGCATCACGCATATCCCCACCGGTGTGGTGGTGACCTGCGAAGACGAACGCTCCCAGCATAAGAACAAGGCCCGCGCCATGAAGGTCCTCGCTTCCCGCATCCTCCAGGCCGAGCAGGAAAAGCAGCATGCCGCCGAAGCCGCCGAACGCCGTTCCCAGGTGGGCTCCGGCGACCGCTCCGAGCGCATCCGCACCTACAATTTCCCCCAGGGCCGCGTGACCGACCACCGCATCAACCTCACCATGTACTCCCTCGACCGCTTCATGGAAGGCGAGATCGAGAGCATGGTGGAAGCCCTCGCCTCTGCCGCCCAGGCCGACGCCCTCAAGGCCGAGCTCGGCGGCTAGGAGCCTGATATGAGCGAATATGTCCCCGAAGGCGAGAGCCGCGTCGAGTCCGGCGTGGTGCTCGAGGAAGAGCTGAAAGAGCCTTCCATGTACCGCGTCATACTGCATAACGACGACTTCACCACCATGGACTTCGTGGTCATGGTGCTGATGGAGATATTCCGCAAGTCTGCCGAAGAGGCAGAATCCATCATGCTTGCGGTACACGAGAAGGGCAGAGGCATCTGCGGCGTGTACCCCAAGGAGATAGCAGAATTCCGTGTGGGGCAGGTGCTGCGCCGCGCCAACGAGGCCGGCTTCCCCCTGCTCTGTACCATGGAGAAAGAATAAGGGAGGCCCCGCCTATGATGAGTCGTTCTCTGATGCAGGCCATCGCGCTCGCCGTGATGGAGATGCGTTCGCGCCGTCATGAATGTCTCACCGTGGAGCATCTTCTGCTGGCCATGACCCGCGAACAGCTGGGCCGCGTCATCCTCAAGGGATGCGGCGCGGACATCCCGGCCCTTCGCAAGGATCTGGAAGAATACCTCAGCCGCTACCTGCCGCCCGTGGCCGAAGAGCCTGCGCCGGAAAGCGAGATACTGCAGACCGAAGCCCTTGAGCGTGTGCTTGAGCACGCTGTGGCCCATGTGCATTCTTCCGGCCGCCAGCAGGCCGACATAGGCGACGTGCTCGCCGCCATGTTCCACGACGCCGAGAGCTGGGCCGCCTATTACCTTAAGAAGCAGGGCATCGACCGCCTGCGCGTCATCGAGTTCGTGTCGCACGAACTGCCCGAGATACTGCGCCAGATAGCGCATAAGGGAAAACGCTCTTCCGGCAATGCCGAAGCCGCTGAAGGCGAGGAGGAAGGTGCCGAGGCCGCCGCGAAGGCCTCTGCGCTGGAACGCTTCTGCGTGGACCTCGTGGAGAAGGCGAAGCAGGGCGGCATCGACCCGCTCATCGGCCGCGAGTCCGAAGTGGCCCGCCTCTTCGAAGTGCTGTCGCGCCGCCGCAAGAACAATCCCCTGCTCGTGGGCGAACCCGGCACCGGCAAGACCGCCATCGCCGAAGGCCTCGCCTGGCGCATAGCCCAGGGCGAAGTGCCTGCCTCCTTCAAAGAGACTCCCGTCTTCTCGCTGGACCTCGGCTCTCTTCTGGCCGGTTCCAAGTACCGCGGCGATTTCGAGGCCCGCATCAAGGGCGTGGTGGCCGAACTCAAGCAGAAGCCCGGCGCCATCCTGTTCATCGACGAGATACACACCATCGTGGGCGCAGGCTCTACCAGCGGCGGCTCCATGGACGCCTCCAACCTGCTCAAGCCCGTGCTGGCCGCAGGCGAACTGCGCTGCATAGGCTCGACCACCCACGAGGAGTACCGCGGGCACTTCGAGAAGGACCGTGCGCTCAGCCGCCGTTTCCAGATTATCGACGTGCGCGAGCCCTCGCATGAGGACTGCCTCGCCATCCTGCGCGGTCTCCAGCCGCATTACGAAAAGTTCCATGGCGTGAAGTATTCCAAGGCCGCCGTGCAGGCCGCCGTGGATCTTTCCGCCCGCTCCATCCAGG
>JAZQMJ010000355.1:0-4783 GCA_045543435.1 Mailhella sp. | reverse complement strand
CCCTGGAGGCGCACCGGGAGCACAGTGCTTCCGCCTATGCGCATGGAGCCTGCGGCGTCGATGTTTTTCTTCGGCAGGTCGAGCATGCCGCGCCCGGAAAGGGAGAAGCGGGGGGCGGCAAGCGTGAAGTCCTGTATGTTTATGCGGCCGTCCTTGGCCTGGAAGGCTATGACGAGCTTGTCGAAGCTGTTGCCGGGATTGATGAGGCTCACGACGGCCGCACGGGAGGGCAGGACGTCGAAGTCCGTCTTCACTTTGGAAGAGGTGATGCTGCCCGTGCCGCTGAGCGAAGGCAGGCCGCGCGACGTGGTGAAGGAAAGCGCCGCATTTATGGAGCTCTTGCCCTGCAGGAGCTTGCGCTTCAGGAGCAGTTCGCAGATGTCTTCGAGTTCAGCCTGGGGGACGCTGAAATTGAGGCCTATGCGGGCCGAAAGGGGCGACGTGGGGAGCATGACCGCTTTGAGCGAGGCCGTGACGGGGCTTCCCGCCAGAGCCGCCGTAAGGGGGTTCAGCTCATAGGTGCCGTTCTGGCCCGTCACCCGCATTTCTACGTTCTCGAGGAGTAGCCTGTCCCAGCGCAGGCTGTCGGCCCCTATGTTCAGGGAAACCTTGGGCCAGCGCGAGAAATCGTTCGGGGCGATCTCTGCTCCCTTCCTGGCCGCGGTCCTTCCCTTGAAGGCGTCGAGGTTCAGCTCGGCGAAGCGAAGTTCGCCCGTGAGGCTGAAGGGCAGGAAAGAAGAGCGCAGACTGCCGGTGAAGGTGAGGTCGTCGGCCTTGCACTGCATGGCGTCGAGCGTCAGGCTTCCGGCCTGCCAGTTCACGTCGCTCTTGAGTTCGAAGGAAGAGAAGGGCTGGGAAAAGCCCAGGAGCCTGCCCAGTTCTTTGGGGCCGCTCGTGAGTTCCAGCGTGGCGGAGACACTGCCTTCACGCGGGTCCCTGTAGAAGTCCGACAGGGATTCGATGCCGCCGGAGGCCTTCACGCTCAGCTCGGGGCCACTGAACGCAAGGGAGGAGAAGGTGAAGGAACTGCTTTCGTAGCTGTAGCCCATGGCTCCGGAGAAGCTGAGCTCTTCCATGAAGGGGAAGCCTTCTATGGGCGTCAGGCTGGCCTTTTCCGCGGTGAAGTTGGCGTCGCGCTTGGTGAAGAGGGCCGTGCAGTTGAGTTCCGCGTCGGCTCTGAACGGAGGAAGGGTACCCGAGATCTCCGTTTTCAGGCTGAGTTCGGTGCGGGAGCCGGGGTGTACGTCGCTGGCTTTGAACGTGACAGGGGAGAGCTGTATGCGGTTGCCGGAAGGTTCGATGAGGCAGATGCGGCCGCGCTGGATATTTATGGTGTCGGGCGCGATGTTGAGCGCCTGCAGGCCTATGTGTACGATATCGTCGATGTCGCGGCGTTTTCCCAGCTTCGCGGCGGCAATGCCTGCGTATTCGCGGAGGGGCTTTTCCAGACGCATGGTCAGGTCAAGGTCTTCCACGGTGAGGTTCTTGATGCTGAAACGGCCTACGAAGAGCGCGTGGGAAGAGATGAGTACAGAGGCCCGGCTGAAGCTGATGCTGAGGGAGCCGTCCGGCTTCTGCCAGGAGCTTGCGCCGAGTTCGAGCCCGCGGTTGGGGAGCAGGGTGAAGACAGGGCGGGTCTGGGAGATGAGGGGGGCGCCGGTGCTGTTCTCCACATAGGAGTGGAATTTGTCGATGATGATGTCGCTGTTGGTCGCAAGGAGAGTGAAGAGCCCGCCGACAGCGAGCACGATAAGGAGAAGGAGGGAAAGGAGTATCTTGCGGATCATCGACGGCCCCTTGGGGAAATTCAGCCCAAAAGTCTATACATAAACGATGTTCGGGGCAAGGACGAGATGAGATAATTTTATCTTGAAATTGATTTTCAATTGCGCTAGTATCCGTTCCCGAAGCAGAAAACAGACAGGATACCATCGAGGAACATATATGGAAGAGATCATCGTCATGCTTATCGTGGCTATGGCCGCACTCTATCTTTTCGGCCGTTTACGCAAGGCTCTTTCCGGCAAGGGCGGCTGTGGATGCGGCTGCGGCGGATGCCGTACCATGCCGAAGAGGACTCTGCCCACAGCCTGCTCCGGCTGTACCAGCCAGCAGTGCGGCTCCTGCAGTAAGGAGATTTCGCGCATCGGCTAAAAAATCGCTCCCGGCATCTTCCCTTTTTCGAGACTGCGCCTATCTTAGAGGAGAAAAAGGAGTTGCCCCATGAATACGCTCACCCCCAGGCAGATAGTTGCCGAACTCGATAAATACATCATCGGCCAGGAACAGGCCAAGCGCATGGTCGCCGTGGCTGTGCGCAACCGCTGGCGCCGCCAGCAGCTCGACCCCGCTCTGCGCGACGAGATAGCCCCCAAGAACATCATCCTCATGGGCCCCACCGGCGTGGGCAAGACCGAGATAGCCCGCCGCCTCGCCAAGCTCACGGGCGCGCCTTTCATCAAGGTGGAAGCCACCAAATACACCGAAGTCGGCTATGTGGGCCGCGATGTCGAGTCCATGATACGCGACCTCATGGACATAGGCATCAAGCTCGTGCGCGACGAGGAAGGCCAGCGCGTTGCCGCTCAGGCCGAAGCTCAGGCCGAAGAACGCCTGCTCGACCTGCTCCTGCCCGGCTCCTCCGCAGATTCCAGCCGCGAGGCTACTCGCGCCAAGCTCCGCAACCTTTGGAAGCTCGGTCATCTCGATAATCATGAAGTCGAGATAGAAGTCACCGAGCAGGCTCCTCAGATGAACATGTTCGGCATGCCCGGCATGGACAATAACGGCTTCGGCTCCCAGATGAAGGACATGATGAGCAAGCTCATGCCTTCCAAGAGCAAGAAGAAGCGCCTCAAGACCCGCGCCGCCTACGATATCCTCGTCCAGCAGGAGCGCGACGCCATGCTCGACGAAGAGCGCATCGTGGAGATAGCCCGCGAGAGAGTGGAGCAGAGCGGCATCGTCTTCATCGACGAAATAGACAAGGTGGCCAGCGGCGCCAGCCAGCAGAGATCTTCCGACATTTCCCGCGAAGGCGTCCAGCGCGACCTCCTGCCCGTGGTGGAAGGCTGTGCCGTGAACACCAAGCACGGCATGATACACACCGACCACATTCTGTTCATCGCGGCCGGCGCGTTCCATTTCAGCAAGCCTTCGGATCTCATCCCCGAACTGCAGGGCCGCTTCCCTCTGCGCGTGGAACTCCAGCCTCTGGGCAGTCATGAATTCTACCGCATCCTCACCGAGCCGCACAATTCCCTGCAGAAGCAGTACGCCGCGCTCCTTTCTACGGAAAACGTGGCCCTGCACTTCACCGAAGAAGGCCTGCGCGAAATAGCCGCCTTTGCGGAAGATACCAACGCCCGCAAGGAAAACATCGGCGCCCGCCGCCTCTACACCATCCTCGAAAAGATACTGGCCGATATTTCCTTCGATGCGCCGGACCGCGCCGGCCAGCATATCGTGGTGGATAAGGCCTACGTCGAGGAACATCTCGACGATGTGAAGCAGGACGTGGACCTGCGGCAGTTCATACTCTGATGATTTCGTCCCCCTCTGTTTCCGGAGGGGGATTTTTTCTATATGTTCGAATGAATGTGATGGTGGTCACAGAGAATTTATCAGGAATGTTTACTGTCAATAAAAAGGAGCCGTACCATGCTGAGACAGATGATAAAAATAGATGAAGAAGCCTGCACCGGCTGCGGTCTGTGCGTTTCTGCCTGCCACGAAGGAGCCATCGCCATGAAGGACGGCAAGGCCCGCCTCATTCGCGACGACTACTGCGACGGCCTCGGCAACTGCCTGCCCGCATGCCCGGCCGGAGCCATATCCTTTGAGATGCGCGAAGCTGCGCCCTATGATGAGGAAGCCGTGAAGGAACATCTGGCGCGCAGAGGGCAGGGCGGCTGTGAAGGAAGCCGGGCCGCAGAGATAGAGCCTGCACCTGCCGCAGTTTCTCCGGCGGCCCCCATCCAGAGCGAACTCCGCCAGTGGCCCATCCAGATAAAGCTGGCCCCGGTGAATGCGCCTTTCTTCAGCGAGGCGGACATACTCATCGCCGCCGACTGCACGGCCTATGCCTGCGGCGATTTCCACAGCCGCTTCATGCGCGGCAAGGTGACGCTCATCGGCTGTACCAAGCTCGACGAAGTGGACTATTCCGACAAGCTGGCCGAGATACTCCGCCAGAACAGCGTGAAAAGCCTGACCGTGGCCCGCATGGACGTACCCTGCTGCGGCGGCATGGAGAACGCCGTGCGCACAGCTCTTGCCAAGAGCGGGAAGGATATCCCCTGCACGGTGACTGTCATCGGCCGCGACGGGAAGATACTGAAGTCCGAAAGCCTGCAGATGGGGGCGGCCCCTCTTCTGAGGAAGCTGTAAGGGCGGCGAGAGGCGCGTTTCTAAAAATTTTGCCTGAAAGCGTATTTTTTGCTTGACGCCCAGCCCCATTTCTACTAAACACGTTCCTGCAACAGCATGTTGCTCCGTTCCCCGATAGCTCAATAGGCAGAGCGGGTGACTGTTAATCACTAGGTTGGCGGTTCAAGTCCGTCTCGGGGAGCCATTTTTGGCTCTGAAGAAGAATCCCAAAGTCCGACAAGGCTTTGGGATTCTTTGTTTTAAGCTATTTTCAGCGTCCAGCGGAATCCAGGGGCGTGCATTTGCATCCAATTTTTTTGTGGGTATATCTGTGGGTATGAATGTGCTATGCATATTCCGATACCCACAGGTTAACCGGTTATAAAATAAAGCTTTTTCAGTCCATGTGGGTATC
>JAZQMJ010000354.1:0-2117 GCA_045543435.1 Mailhella sp. | reverse complement strand
AGCGCGTCATCGTCCGTGTTTATTGGACTGTTCTTTGTTTAAAAAGAACAGGACGGCGTTCGCTGCTCAAGCAGAACACCACAAATGCAAGTAACCATTTAGGGAGACATCACCATGGGCAAGGAAAAATTCAATCGCTCTAAGCCGCATGTCAACATCGGCACCATCGGCCACATCGACCACGGTAAGACCACCACTACCGCCGCTATCACCAAGATCTCTGGTCTCCGCGGCACCGGCACCTTCGTCGACTACGACTCTA
The DNA here is from genome assembly GCA_045543435.1 of Mailhella sp. Lineage (GTDB taxonomy): Bacteria > Desulfobacterota > Desulfovibrionia > Desulfovibrionales > Desulfovibrionaceae > Mailhella. Next base: position 1,855 of record JAZQMJ010000354.1, on the reverse strand, counting down.
TCGACAAGGCTCCCGAAGAAAAGGAACGTGGTATCACCATCTCCACCGCTCACGTCGAATACGAAACCGACAAGCGCCACTACGCTCACGTGGACTGCCCTGGCCACGCTGACTACATCAAGAACATGATCACCGGCGCCGCTCAGATGGACGCCGCCATCATCGTTGTGGCTGCTACCGACGGCCCCATGCCCCAGACCCGTGAGCACATCCTGCTCGCCCGTCAGGTCGGCGTGCCCCACATCATCGTGTTCATGAACAAGTGCGACCAGGTCGACGACCCCGAACTCCTCGAACTCGTCGAAATGGAAATGCGCGAACTCCTGTCCGCCAACGGCTTCCCCGGTGACGAACTCCCCGTGGTCCGCGGCTCCGCTCTGAACGCCCTTCAGACCGAAGACTGGCAGTCCGAAGAAGCTAAGTGCATCCTCGAACTCCTCGACGCCTGCGACTCCTACATTCCCGATCCCGTCCGCGAAACCGACAAGCCCTTCCTCATGCCCATCGAAGACGTGTTCTCCATCTCCGGTCGTGGCACCGTGGTTACCGGCCGCGTCGAACGCGGTATCGTGAAGGTTGGCGACGTGGTCGAAATCGTGGGTATCCGTCCCACCACCTCCACCACCGTTACCGGCGTTGAAATGTTCCGCAAGCTCCTCGATCAGGGCCAGGCCGGCGACAACATCGGCGCCCTGCTCCGTGGCGTGAAGCGTGAAGACGTGGAACGCGGCCAGGTTCTCGCTGCTCCCAAGTCCATCACTCCTCACACCAAGTTCAAGTCCGAAGTGTACGTTCTCGGCAAGGACGAAGGCGGCCGCCACACTCCCTTCTTCACCGGCTACCGTCCCCAGTTCTACTTCCGCACCACTGACATCACCGGCGTGATCAAGCTGAACGAAGGTGTGGAAATGGTTATGCCCGGCGACAACGCTACCTTCAACGTTGAGCTGATCACCCCCATCGCTATGGCTCCCGGCGAACGCTTCGCTACCCGCGAAGGCGGCCGCACCGTGGGTTCCGGCGTCGTGACCGAAATCGTGGAGTAATCCCATGCGCGTGAATATTCTGCTCGCCTGCACTGAGTGCAAGCGTCGCAACTACGCCACGGTGAAGAACAAGAAGAACACTACCGGTCGTCTTGAAGTCAAGAAGTATTGTCCCTGGGACAAGAAGCATACGACTCATCGCGAAACCAAGTAGTGCTTCATAGAGCAGGCCAGTAGCTCCAACGGCAGAGCGGCGGTCTCCAAAACCGCATGTTGGGGGTTCGAATCCCTCCTGGCCTGCCATTTCTTTTGTCTTTTCAGTTTTGAGGCTATCAATGAGCAAAAAACAGAGTGACGCCGTGGAAACGAATCAGGGTAAGCCGGCTGCTGCCGCCAAGGCCCAGCCCGCTGCTGAAGATCGTGGCCTTATGGCTCGCTTTGCCGCGTTCAAGGAATATCTCGTCCTTTCTCGCGTTGAGCTGCGTAAGGTTAGCTGGCCCAGCTGGAAAGAAACCCGTGCCACCAGCATGGTGGTGCTCGGCTTTGTTGCCGTCATGGCCATCCTTCTGGGTGTGGTGGATCTTATCCTTTCCAGTGTGGTTCGCCTGATCCTTTCCTAAGGAAACTTCGTCCTCACATCCTCCACTCCAAGGGTAGATACAATGGCTGAGCAAGAAAGCAATACCGAATTCCCTGTAAATTCTGAATCTGCTTCCGGTCGTGAAGCCGGTCACTGGTACATCCTGCATACATACTCTGGCTTTGAGCAGAGAGTTGAGCAGATGATCCGTGAGCTGATGCGTTCCGGTCAGGATAATGGCTGCATCCACGATGTGGTCGTGCCTACCGAAAAAGTCATCGAGCTAAGT
>JAZQMJ010000353.1:0-3298 GCA_045543435.1 Mailhella sp. | reverse complement strand
CGTGGCCCATCTGGAGAAATATCTCGAGAAGCACCCCGGCCTCAAGGAGATCGAAGACGTCCTGCGGTATAAGGACCAGCTCGCCAAGAAGACCTTCTGGATGTTCGGCGGCGACGGCTGGGGCTACGACATCGGTTACGGCGGCCTTGACCACGTCATCGCTTCCGGCGCTGACATCAACGTCTTCGTGGTCGACACCGAAGTGTACTCCAACACCGGCGGCCAGGCCTCCAAGGCTACTCCTCTCGGCTCCATCGCCAAGTTCGCCGCTGCCGGCAAGCCCGTCCGCAAGAAGGACCTCGGCCGCATCGCCATGACCTATGGCTATGTGTACGTTGCCTCCATCAGCATGGGTGCCGACATGAACCAGACCCTCAAGGCCTTCAAGGAAGCCGAAGCCTACAACGGTCCTTCCCTGATCATCGCCTACGCTCCCTGCATCAACCAGGGTATCCGCAAGGGTATGGGCAAGAGCCTCGAAGAAGCCAAGCTCGCCGTGCAGACCGGCTACTGGCCCATGTACCGTTACAATCCTGCTCTCAAGGAAGAAGGCAAGAATCCCTTCATCCTCGACTACAAGAAGGAACCCGACGGTAAGATGGAAGAATTCCTCCTCGGCGAAAACCGCTACGCTCAGCTCGACAAGGCTCACCCCGAACTCGCCGCTGAACTGCGCGCTACCATGATCAAGCAGTACAACGAACGCTTCGCTGAACTGACCGAACTGGCCAAGTAAGCTTAGCTGAAGTAAGCTGACATAAAGGGCGGACTCCTCACGGGGCCCGCCCTTCTTTTGTGCCTCATGGGAAGGCAAAGAAAGCTGCCCTTCCCGGCAGGCATAAAGAAAGACGCAGGCGGAAGTTCCATCTGCGTCTTTCTTTATACTATTTGAATAGTCTAACAGCGTTATCAGTCAGGCGGTTACAAGACCTTATCGAGGAAGTACGGCAGCTGTTTCTGCCACCAGGGCCAATCGTGGTCCACATCGTATCCCCAGAAATCGACGGTGGCGCGTATGCCCTTCTGCACGAAGATATCACGAACGATGCGGGTAGTACGGACCATTTCCTCCTCCCATTTCCCCTGCCCCGTACAAAGCACGATATTGCGGGCATTGAACATGGGGATGTAGTCGTGGTCGGCAGGCAGGTTGGCCATGTAGTCCACGATGGAGTTCATGTACAGGGTGCTGTCCATATAATCTTCGCCGAAGAAGTAGCGGGCATCGTAAGCTCCGCTCAGCGCGATGACGCCGTCGAAGAGATCAGGCCTGCGCAGGAAGGTGTTCAGGGCATGGGTGGCACCCATGCTGCATCCTGTGGTGATGGGCGCGAGCCGCGTGCCGTTGATCTCCTGCATGAGGGGAAGGAATTCTTCCACGATATGCCTGAACCACAGCTCCTGGAGATAGGAGCGGACGGGCTTCTGATCTTCCGGGCCAGACCAGGTTTCCTTGTCTATGGAGTCCACGCAGAAGAGCTGTACTTCGCCCTTTTCGAGGAGGTCGGCAATGGTTTCCGGCATCTTGAACTGCCCGTAGTCCCCGCATCTGCCATTCTGGGTAGGGAAGACGACTATGGGGCGCCCTCCATGCCCATAGACATCGAACGGCAGGTAGCGCCTGAGCAGGCGGCTCGTGATGCCGTAGCGCAGGCACTTCATCATATGGTCTCCTGGACGAAGCGGATGAATTCGTCCTTCTCCTCAGCGGTCTTGAGAACGGCAGTCCACTGATGATCGCCCATGGCGCCGGATATGGCAGGCGGGATGTCGAGGTCCATGCGGATCTTGTCGGCAAAGCGGGCGCGCACTTCCTCGGGGGTATGCACATAGGGCTTGCCGTTGCGGCGGCCGGCGTACACGGCGAAGAACTTTTCCTTGTTCAGGTCCACGAAGGTCTTGTCATGCACCACCATGTCGGCCCAGATGGAGTACACGTCCACGCTGTTGGCATAATTGAACATATCGGGAGTCCAGCCGCCGGCGGGGCGCATGTTCACTTCAAGGGCCACGAGCTGGCCTTTCTTGGCCACGCCGGGCTTGTCTTCGCGCAGGCGGAAGAATTCGAGGTGGAAGAAGCGGCTGCGCACGTTGAAGGACTTCACGGTAGCGCGGCCGGCCTCGCGCAGGTCTTCAGGAAGTTCGCTGGCGGTGTAGTAGGCCAGATGGTCCTTGTTGTTCACGATGTCGGCGATGGAAGGCGGCCAGGAGGTGCAGGTCTCGAAGATGACGTTGGCTTCGGAGTCGGAAACGCCGTCATAGGACCAGATGTCGCCGCTCAGGAACTCTTCCATGAGGTAGGGGACATCTTCCTTGGTGGCATAGAAGCGTTCCATGTCTTCATCGCTGGAGAGCTTGTAGCTGCCGGAAGCGCCCATGCCGCCATCGGGCTTCACGAAGACGGGATAGCCTACTTCCTTGGCGAAGGCCTTGCCGGCTTCCAGATCGGTGATGATGTGGTAGCGGGCCACGGGCACGCCGGCGGCTTCGTAGAAGCTCTTCATGGCAGATTTGCGACGCACATGGGCCACGTCCTCAAGGTTCATGCCAGTGGTGATGTTGAAGTCCGTACGCAGGCGGGCATCCTGCGAGAGCCAGTATTCGTTGTTGCTCTCCACCCAGTCGATGCGGCCATGCTTGAAGGTAAGGAAAGCCATGGCGCGGTAGACTTCATCGTAATTTTCAAGGCTGTTCACCTTATAGTATTCGGTGAGGCTGTGGCGGAGTTCCTTGGAGAGTTCGTCGTAGGGGGTGTCGCCAATGCCGAGCACGTTCACACCGCGAGCCTTGAGACGATCGCAGAAGTTCCAGTAGGACTGGGGGAACTGGGGAGAGATAAAAACGAAGTTCATGCGGTACCTCATATGTTGTCCGGGCGGCCCGGATGATAAGCAAAAGCGTATGACTTTTTTATTATGAAACAGTGCCTTTCAAAAAGCAATGGCAGGGACTGCCGGGGCGATGATTTATCCCCGGGCATGATTCCTTGAATGCCAGAGAAGAGACGTGTATACTGCTCTGTATGAAAAAGACTTTTTCTGCCGAAACAGCCCAAAGCATCTCCTCTGCCCTGCTCCGCTGGTTTTCCCTGCATAAGCGGCCTCTTCCATGGCGCGAACGCTATAGCCCTTATGAGGTATGGATATCGGAAGTCATGCTCCAGCAGACGCAGATGGAGAGAGGCGTGGCCTATTTCCAGAGGTGGATGCGTCGCTTCCCCGATATCCGCTCTGTAGCCGAAGCCAGCGAGGAGGAGATACTCCAGCACTGGGAAGGGCTGGGCTACTACAGGCGCGCC
>JAZQMJ010000352.1:0-2263 GCA_045543435.1 Mailhella sp. | reverse complement strand
CGCGGCTAGTCAGCTCCGCTTATCCCGAAGAAAAAACGGACGGCTCGAGGAGCCGGGTACCCGACACGGAGGCTTTTCCAAAAAGCCGAACGGGGCGGGATGCGACGAGTGGACACTACCTCAAAGGAAGGAGTGCTCCGGGGGGATGGAAGGGGGCGCAGGAGGGGAAACGCAGTTTCCCATAACGCGCCCGCCTTCCCCTGCCCGGAGGGCTCATCTTCCAAAAAGTTAGAATGACTCGCAGGCAAGCATACCGAGAGCGTCGCGTTCCGACATTCAGGCCCTTCGGCCTTTCCCTACCCCTTCGCGTACTGCTTGCGGCCTTCTTCGTACAGGTCGCCGCCTTCGCAGTCGGCCACGACCACCACAGGGAAATCTTCCACCTCCATGGCCGCGAAGGCCTCAGGGCCGAGTTCGGGCCAGGCGAGCACCGTGTACTTCTTGATGCTCCGGGCGATGAGCGCCGCCGCGCCGCCCGTGGCCGCGAAGTACACGCATCCGTTCTCGCGAATGGAATCCATGACGGCCTTGTTCCGGTTGCCCTTGCCTATCATGCCCGCGAGGCCGAGTTCGAGCAGGCGCGGGGCGTAGGCGTCCATGCGGCCTGCGGTGGTGGGGCCAGCCGAGCCGATGGCCTGCCCGGGCTTGGCGGGCGCGGGGCCGACGTAATAGATGAGCTGGCCCGTGAGGTCGGCGGGCAGGGGCTCGCCGGCGTCGAGGGCTTCTATCATGCGCTTGTGGGCGGCGTCGCGCGCGGCGAACACCGTGCCGCTGATGTAGGCCACGTCGCCTATCTTCAGCTTGCGGATATCGTCCTTGGAAAGGGGAGTGGTGAGATGATGGGTCTGCATAGCTATATCTCCAAAGCCTGCCTTCAGGCGGCTTTGCCGTCCTCTGCGAGCAGCCGCGATCCACTCGCGGCGTAAGCGAAGCCGAGGACGTGAAAGTATTGTGTCAGAAGCCGGCGTCCCGGACTGGGAAAGCTGGCGCGGCAGGAAAGCTAGATAAGGATAAGGTGATGGGTCTGCATAGCTATATCCCCCCTTATATCACGGCATGCGCGTGTCGGGCCGCATTGCAGTTGATGTTCACCGCCACGGGCAGGCTGGCGATGTGCGTGGCGCAGAATTCCACGTTCACCTTGAAGGCCGTGGTGCCGCCGCCGAGGCCCGCCGGGCCTATGCCGAGGCCGTTCACCAGCTCGAGCAGTTCGTCTTCGAGTTTGGCGTAGCGCGGGTCGGGGTTATGGGTGTCCACGTCGCGGGCGCAGGCCTTCTTGGCGCAGAGGCAGGCCAGCTCCATGTTGCCGCCAATGCCCACGCCGATGACCATGGGCGGGCAGGGGCTTGCCCCGGCATGGGAGACGATGTCCAGCACGGCGCGCTTCACGCCCTCGATGCCGTCGGCAGGCACGAGCATGCGCAGGCCGCCCTTGTTCTCGCTGCCTGCTCCCTTGGGGGCGAGGCGCAGTTCGATGCGGTCGCCGGCCACGAGCTTCGTGTGGATGATGGCCGGGGTGTTGTCGCGCGTGTTTTTGCGTTCGAAGAGCGGCTCTTCCACGGAGGACTTGCGCAGATAGCCTTCGGTGTAGCCCTTGGCGATGCCCGCGTTCACGGCGTCTTCAAAGAGGCCGCCGGTGATATGCACTTCCTGCCCTATCTCGGCGAAGACCACGGCGAGGCCCGTGTCCTGGCAGATGGGGCAGGTCTCGGAAGCGGCGATGTCGGCATTTTTCAGAAGCTGGCCGAGCACGTCGCGCCCGGTGGGGGAGGGCTCGCTTTCCTGCGCGCGGCGCATGGCTTCGAGCACGGGCCCGGGCATGCGGCAGCAGGCCTCTATGGCGAGGGCGGCCACAGTGTCGCGTATGGTTTCGAAGGATATCTCTCGCATGGCGGCTCCTTTGCGTGAGCGATTTCGTTTTTTGTGAAAGGTAGGACTTTTTTTTAGGAAAAGGAAGAGGGGGAGGGGACATGCCTGCGGCGGGCTGTGTCGGGCCGCGAAGCTCTCGGAGTTCTTGCCGAAGCTCACACTTCCTTTTTAAGTGATGAGCCCTCCGGGCAGGGGAAGGCGGGCGCGTTATGGGAAACTGCGTTTCCCCTCCTGCGCCCCCTTCCATCCCCCCGGACCACCCCTTCCTTTCGCTCGTGACCACTCGTCGCATCCCGCCCCGTTCGGCTTTTGGGAAAATCCTCCGTGTCGGGTACCCGGCTCCTCGAGCCGTCCCGCATTTCTTCGGGATAAGCGGGGCTGACTACACGCGGTG